>PKCW01000138.1 GCA_002862965.1 Pseudomonadota bacterium | reverse complement strand
AAGAAGAGCTCGTAGAAGTCCCCCATGCGGTAGAACAGGAGGTGGTCCGGATGCTCGGCCTTGATGCGCAGATACTGCTGCATCATGGGCGTGTGGCGATCGAGCGGAGCGGGGGACATGGCGGGAGGCGCTGGGTTCATGAAGGCCGTCGGCAAGCAAAGCGGGCGGGTGGTTCGCGTGCAGACGCTCGGGCGGGCCGGGCGGGCGGCGATCTGGGTGGCTGTAGGCTAGCGCGCCGGCGCCGGGCCGTCCATCGCCTGCTTTATGCTGTGCGGGACGTCCCGGCGCATGGGCGCCGGAGCCCGATCGATCAACGATGGAGGAACGAACCCATGACCCCCGAGGAAATCAAGCGGGTGCAATCGACCTGGGCGCAGGTCGCGCCGATCCGGTAACAGGCCGCGGCGCTGTTCTACGCCCGGCTGTTCGAGCTGGATCCCTCGCTCAAGCCGCTGTTCAAGGGCGACATGCAGATGCAGGGACAAAAGCTCATGGCGATGATCGGCACGGCCGTGAGCGGCTTGACGCAGCCGGCGACCATCCTGTCCGCCTTGCAGGATCTGGGCCGCCGCCATGTGGGCTATGGGGTTCAGGACCCGCACTACGACACGGTCGGCGCAGCCCTGCTCTGGACGCTGGAAACGGGTCTGGGCCCGGCGTTCACGCCGGAAACCCGGCAGGCGTGGGCGAAGACCTACGATCTGGTGGCGGGCGTGATGAAGGACGCCGCTGCGACACCGTCCCGCTGACCCCCGGCGCCTCGTCTTTGCCAGCCCGAGTCGGCCGGATGCCTGTGCCTGTCCGGATCGACCGCCGATTCGGCGCGGGTGGCGCCGATCCGGACAGGCGCCTACAATGGCCAGCGATCCGCCCCGGACCGCTCTGCCGACATCGCCAACCACCACCCATGCCGGATGTTTTCGCCGCCGCCGACGCGCTCTACCGCAATGCGCTCGACATCTGGTGGGTTCTGCCGCTGAGCATCGCCGTGATGGTGGGCAGTACGGTCCTGTTGCCTTGGCTCATCATCCAGATGCCACCCGATTACTTCGTCAAGGGGCATCGCCATCCGCTGGCCCGTCGCGAACGCCACTGGGCGCTGCATGTCGCGCTCGTACTCGGCAAGAATGTCCTGGGCCTCGTCATGGTGCTGGCCGGCGTCGCCATGCTGGCCTTGCCGGGGCAGGGCGTACTGACCATCCTCGCCGGACTGATGGTGATGGACTTTCCGGGCAAGTATCGCATCGAAGGCGCGATCATCCGCCGTCCTGCGGTGCTCAAGGGCCTGAACTGGATCCGCCGCCGCGCCCACAAGCCGCCGCTGATCCCGCCGCCGCGCCATCCCTGGCGCGATGAGCACGAGTAGGCGGTTCAATCCCAGCGGAAGCTGCGCGCACCGACCAGCAGGAACACCGCCGCCATCGCCAGCAGCGCGGCCAGGTGGGGCGCCACCGCCGCGAATCCCGCCCCGTCGAACATGATGGCCCGCGCCGCCTCGGTGACGTGGGTCAAGGGCAGCAGCCCGGCCAGCCGTTGCAGCCAGGGGTGCAGCCCTTCGTTGGAAAACCACACGCCGGAGAGAAACATCATCGGCCAGGTGATGAGGTTGAGCAGGCCGTCGGCCAGCTCCTGGCTGGAGAGCCGCGCGGCCACGATCAGCCCCAGGCAGATGAGGGCGATCGCGCCGCAGGCGTACACCGCGAACAGGGCCAGCGGGTTGCCCCGCAGCGGCACGTCGAGCAGGAACCAGGCCAGCGTGAAGACGCCCGTGGTGATGCTCAAGGTCAGCCACAGGCGCGAGAGCAATTGCGCGGTGAGGAACTCCAGCGCGGTGAGCGGGGTGGCCTTGAAGCGCTTGAGCACGCCGTTCTTGCGGTAACGCACCACCACATAGCCCACGCCGAACAGGCAGCTGAACATCATGTTCATGGCGAGGATGCCGGGCAGCAGCCAGTGGGCATAGCGCACCGCCACGCCGCTCACCTGCTGGCGCACGGGCGGCGGCTGGCGCACCGCCTCCAGTGCCCGCGCCAGCATCTCGCCGTGCGGCGAGTCGCGGTTGACCCAGTAGCGGCCCCCGGGCACGTCGAGCAGCAGATCGAGCTGATGGCGCTCGACTTTCACGATGGCCGCGTCCAGATCGGTGACCGGCACGCGGCGGATGTGCGGCAAATCGCCGAGCGGGTCGCGGCCGTCGGCCGCAGTGCCATGAAGCCCCACCCGATACTGGGCCGGCCCGTCGCCGGTGTAGGCCATGCTGAAGCCGAACACGATCAGGAGCGGCAGCAGGATGTTCCAGGCCATGGAGGCCCGGTCGCGCAGAAATTCGCGGTTGCGCGCCTTCCAGACCACCCAGAAGCGGATCAGTCCGTTCATCCCCGCAGCTCCCGGCCGGTCAGTTCGAGGAACAGATCCTCCAGCGTGGCGGTGCGGATGCGCAGGCCCGACAGATCGGCATCGACCTCGAGCAGACGGCGCAGCGTCTGGTTGACCGCGCGCGTGGCGATTTCCAGGCCATGCAGCGTTTCCTGGGCGGCGAGGCCCGCGCGCGCCAGGGCGGGCGCCTGCTCGGGCGGCAGGATCAGGATCGATTCATCGAAATGATCGGCCAGCAGTGCGGCTGGACGGCCCTGGGCGATGATGCGGCCGTGATCCATGATGGCGATCTCGTCGCACAACAGGTGCGCCTCCTCCAGATAATGCGTGGTCAGCACGATGGTGCTGCCGCCGGCCTTGATCTCGCGGATCAGCTCCCAGAAGCGCCGCCGGGCCTGCGGATCGAGACCGGTGGTGGGTTCGTCGAGGAACAGCAGCGCCGGCCGGTTGGCGAGCGCGATGGCGAGCAGCACGCGCTGGCGCTGGCCGCCGGAGAGCGTGTTGGCGTACTGGTCGAGGAACTCCTCCAGTGCGCAGCGCCGGACCAGCGCGTCGAATGCGGCGCGGCGGCGGTAGAGGTGGCCGAAGGTGTCCAGTGCCTCGCGCACGGTCAGGAAATCCTGCAGCGCCGTGCTCTGGAACATGAGGCCGATTTCCTCGGGATAGTCCCGACCGACCGGCGCGCCGCGGAACAGGATTTCGCCGCCGCTGGGCGCCGTGATGCCCTCCAGCATCTCCACCGTCGTGGTCTTGCCCGCGCCGTTGGGGCCCAGCAGCCCGAAACAGCGACCCGGCGCGACGGTGAAGCTGACGCCGTTCACCGCGCGCTGGGCGCCGTAGTCCTTGATCAGTGCGCGGGCTTCGAGAAGGGGAACGGACATGGGTGGCAGGCTCGGTTCGTCGCAGGGGCGGCTCATCTTAGGGATGCTCTGCACAACCCAGCTGATCGGCGACAATACGATTCAGGCAGGGGCATGTTGAAGGGAGTCACATGAAGCAGCGAAGTCTGTCCGAGACCCGGTTTGATCGTCGTCCGAAGGCGA
>PKCW01000120.1 GCA_002862965.1 Pseudomonadota bacterium | reverse complement strand
CGCACGACCATCCGGTCTGGGGCGCCAAGAACTTCCAGCAGCACGCGCGTTTCCTCGCGGAGGTGGCACACGACGTCGATCGGCACCGCGACATCATCGACTGGTTCATGACGCTGCCCTTGTGGCTGGAGCTGCCCGGCATCCGCGTGGTGCATGCCTGTTGGCACCAGCCCCTGATGGATTGGCTCGCGCCCCACCTCACCGCCGACCGCCAGCTCACCACCGATCTGCTCGCGCCGGCGACGCAGGAACCCGCCGACCGGGCGGAAAACGGGCGCGCCACGCCCAGCGTCTTCAAGGCCGTCGAGGCGCTGCTGAAAGGGCTCGACGTTCCGCTGCCGTCGCCCCACCACTTTCTCGACAAGGACGGCATCGAAGGCACCGACGTGCGGGTCCGCTGGTGGGACCCGAACGCGCGCACCTATCGCGATGCCGCCCTCCTGGCCGACGAACAGCGCCGGCAGCTTCCCGATCTCGCCATCCCACGCCACGCGCAAGTTCCCCTGCCGCAGGGCAAACCGCTCTTCTTCGGTCATTACTGGATGCGGGGCACGCCGGCCGTCCTCGCGCCGCAGGTGGCCTGCGTGGACTACAGCGTGGCGCTGCAAGGCGGCACCTTGGCGGCCTATCGCTGGCGCGGCGAGTCGGTGCTGGACCCCCGTCATTTCGTGACCAGCGCGCCATGACAGCCACTGCACTCATTGCGGGTTCGCCCCTCGCCGAGGCACGGCGGGCGCGGTTTCACGGCTGTCTGCTCGGCGGCGCCGTCGGCGACGCACTGGGCGCGCCGGTCGAGTTTCTGAAGCGTGCAGAAATCCTGCGCGCCTTCGGGTCAGGCGGCATCCGCGACATGGCGCCCGCCTACGGGCGCATCGGCGCGATCACCGACGATACCCAGATGGCGGCCTTCACCGCCGAAGGGCTGCTGCGCGCCCACGCGCGGCCAACCAATCGAGGAAGCGCTCATCCGCCCAGCGTTCTGGCGCGCGCCTATCTGCGCTGGCTCTACACCCAGGGGGAATCCCATCCGCTGCAGCAGGGCGCCCTCGACGGCTGGCTGATCCGGCAAGCCGATCTGCACGCGCAGCGTGCACCGGGAAATACCTGTCTCGACGCCCTGCGCGCCCTGCGCGACATCGGCCAACCGGCTTGTAACGACAGCAAGGGCTGCGGCGGCATCATGCGCGTGGCGCCGGTCGGCATGTTCTTCGCCGCCAAGGCCGGCGATGCTGCCGATACCGCGTCGCCCGACCGGCTGCGCGCCTGCTTCGATCTGGGCTGCGAGGCGGCCGGCCTCACTCACGGCCACGTGACCGGCCAGCTCAGCGCGGGGGCCTACGCAGCGCTGATCTTCTGCGCACTGACGGACCGGGATCTCGACGCGGCGATCGACGCGGTGCTCGCCTTGCTCGAAACCCGCGCGGGGCATGAAGAAACCGCCACAGCGCTGCGCCGGGCGCGAGAATCGGCCGCCCGGGAGCCGGCCAGTCCCGATGCGCTGGCGCGGCTCGGCGGTGGCTGGGTCGCCGAGGAAGCCCTGGCCATCGGCGTCTATTGCGCGCTCAGCACGCAGCGCTTCGAAGAGGGCGTCGTTCTGGCCGTCAACCACAGCGGCGACAGCGATTCAACGGGACTGCTCACCGGCCATCTGCTGGGCGCCGTGCAGGGACTTTCGGCCATCCCGGAGCGCTGGCTCGCACCGCTGGAACTGCGGGACGTGCTGGAACAGCTGGCCGATGACCTGCTGGTTTCGGGACGCCCGGCTTCGCTCCAGGATGAGCGATGCGCCCGCCATGCGCGCCTTTCTCGAACGCCACCCCGGCGCCTAGACCGGATCGAGGCAGCGGCCCGCGGGGAGATGGCCGTGCTGCGCCGACCGGCGTCCGGCCAGCCCGCCTATTCGAAGACGTCGGTGAGGATGTCGGCCACGATCGCCCCGGCGACGGCGATCAGGACGAGATCGGTGCCGCAGACGATCCATTCATGCCCCGGGTAACGGGGCAGCACGGCGAGGATTGGGTCGGGTACGGTCTGGCGCGCGATGCCGGGTGGCAAGGGCTTGCCGCGGAGGAGATTGCGGCGGATGCCCGGCGGCAGCGGTGCATGGCCGGCCAGATGACGGGTGACGACCAACTGGCGCAGGTGGGCGCGATCGATGACGACGTGCGGCGCAGGGCCCTTTCCGCCCGGCTCCGCCGTGCCGGCCTTTTTGCCGTGGCCCGCTGGGCCGCCATCGACTCCATCCCGGGGCTTCTCCGCCGGACCGGATGAATGCGCCGCCGACCCCTTGCCCTCGGGCGGGGCGGCGCCGAGCGGCGCACCGATCAGGGCGAGGGCAACCAGGAGCGTCAGCCGTCCCGGGAAGCGCTGAAGGCGAAAAGCGTGCAGTCGCATCGCTCGTTCTCCCGACGAGTGGCCTTGGGCCCCGGCCCCGTGGCACCGGGGGCCGGCAGTCTCAGGGAATCGATACCGGCACCTGCTCCGTGACGGTCGGGGCGGGAAAGACATCGGCATAGGCGGCCCATACCGCGCCGGTCAGCACCGGCCCCAGGATCAGAAACCCCAGGCCCATGGGGAGCATGGCGAGAACCCCCAGGATGGTGGCGATCAGCCCGAACAGGAGCAGCGGCGCCCAGTTCACCAGACCGGCCTTGAGACTGGTCTGCATCGCCTGCAAAGGCGGCTCGCGCGCCTCCATCACGAGCGGGACGGCAAAAAAGAGCGCGGCGCTGAGCAACACGTTCAAGGTGAGCATCAGGGGAATGCTGATCAAGGCGCCCGCCCCGAAGCCGACCCAGGCACCTTCGCCGCCGTGCATCATGCCCATGCCCAGCGCGCTCGAGCCGATGAACATCAGCCCGAGCCCCATGATCAGCGCATTGACCGCGAGCGAGACGGCGCCGAGCACGAGCAGATCGTTCAAAACGCTGCTCCGCGCCAGCGGCTCGAAGAGGACGCCCAAGACAAAATCCTCGCCGCGCGCACTGCGGCGGGCCGCCTCGAGCGCGCCGGCGCCAAGGGCCGGCGTGATGAGCGCGACGATCAGCGATCCGACCCAGGGCAGCAGGTTCAGGATCACCACGATCGCCAGCAACACCAGCATCAGCAGGATCCAGAGCCCCGGCAGCCGGACGAAGCCCGCCCACCCCGCCTGAAGCCAGCCGATGCCTCGATTGACGTCCACACGCTCGATGGTCATTGCAGTATCCCCCAAGGCGGCGCCTCGCCGAGGTCATTATCACCGCAATGGGCGCGCGTGCCAGCTTTTTGGGATGTCGATCCCGTGAAGGGGACACCCGGGGCGAGCCGCGGCCCTTCGCCGCGGCCCGCCATACCGTCAAGGCGTCAGTTGTGCAGTCGTCTCGGCGCGGGCACGGGCTTCCAGATTGGGGCTGATCTGGCCGTGGTAGTCATGGGCAAAT
>PKCW01000147.1 GCA_002862965.1 Pseudomonadota bacterium | reverse complement strand
AGCACTGCATCGTGACCAGCCCCAGCAGGCAGCCGAACGCACTGAGGTAACCGAAGCGATCCCGGGAGATCATGGCCAACATCAGGCTCAGGTTCAGCGCGATCAGGACCAGCGTGAGCCATGACAAGGGGAACGGAAACCGGCGCAGCACAGGGGGCCGGATCGCCGCACTGGTCACCCCGGCCAAGACCCATCCCGAAAGGATGATCGGCGCAATATCGCCCACCGGACGACGCATCAGCCCGAGATCCGCCGCGAGCGCGGCGAGGATGGCCAGCAGAAGCCAATACAAGCCGCCGATCAGCGCGATGCGCCGTCCGATCCGCAGTCGGCGCGCCAAGGCTGCGACGGCTTCGGCATCCTGCGGGCTGCGCCGAGGCCGGCCTTCGGGCCAGGCGAACGTCGATATGCGCTGCTGAATCGGACAACCGTTCATCGATCGAGTCCTTCCTTGGCGGTCGGGTCGCGGGAGTTCGACGCCGACAGGGACGCCGCATCGGCGTCCAGCCGATGGCGCGATCACCTGATCGCATAAAAAAACCTTGGCTGATACAGCCAAGGTTCTTTCAAGAATGGCAGATGCCGGAAGCATCCGCCATCCACTGGATCAGCGCAGTTCCTTGGAACTCTTGCCCAGCACCTGACGGGCGACGATGAGCTGCTGGATCTGCTGGGTGCCCTCGAAGATGTCCAGGATCTTCTGGTCGCGCGCCCACTTCTCCAGCAGGTGCACCTCGCTGTAGCCCAGGTTGCGGGTCAGCTCGACGCAGCGCAGGACGATGTAGTTGCCCACGCGGCCGGCCTTGGCCTTGCACATGGACGCTTCCTTGGAATTGGGCTGGCCGTTGTCGGCCATCCAGGCGGCGCGCATGGTCAGGAGATAGGCCGATTCCCACTCCGATTCCATCCACTCGATCTCGGCGCGCAGGGCGTCGTTGGTCCAGCGGGATTTCTTGTAGTCGATGATCACCCCTTCCTTGGCCAGCAGTTCCTTGGTCAGGTCGAGGGAGGCGCGCGAAACGCCCAGGGACATCGCGGCGACCGGCGGGCGGGTGTTGTCGAAGGTCTGCATGACCCCGCCGAAGCCTTCCTTCTTGTCCTTGATCTCGGCCGAACCCAGCAGGTTTTCCTGGGGCACGCGGACGTTGGTGAAGGTGATGGCGGCGGTGTCGGACGCCCGGATGCCCATCTTCTTTTCCAGGCGCACCAGTTGCACGCCCGGCAGATCCTTGGGCACCACGAAGGACTTGATGCCGGCCTTGCCCTGCGTGGGGTCGATGTTGGCCCACACCACCACGTGGCTGGCGCGGCCACCGGCGGTGATGTAGATCTTCTCGCCGTTGATGAGGTAGTCGTCACCGTCCTTCTTGGCGGTGGTCTTGATGTTGCCGGCGTCCGATCCCGTGCCCGGCTCGGTGATGGCCATGGCCGCCCAGCACTTGCCGAATTTTTCCTTCTGTTCCGGCGTACCGGCGGCCATGATCGCGGCGTTGCCGAGGCCCTGACCCGGAATGGCGAGCGCCAGACCCGCGTCACCCCAGCACATTTCCGTCATGGCGGCGATGGCGACCATGTTGCCGCCATTCTTGACGCCGGGCTTGGCTTCCTTCTCCTTGCCGCTACCGCCCAGGCCACCCATGCCGCCGCCACCGCCGCCCAGCATGGATTTCAGTGCGTCGAGTTCCTTCGGCGGGGTGTGCTCGGCCTTGTCGTACTTGCGGGAAATGGTGCGAAACATGGACTTGGCCAGACCGTTGGCCATCTTCTGCATGTTCGCGACGTTCGGCGGAAGTTCGAGATAAATCATTGCGTCATCCTCAAAATCGGGCAGATCGGATCAGATGTTGAAGCAGCCTTCCAGCACGGCCAGACCGCGCAGGTTGCGATACCACATCTCCTCGGCGTACTCGCGCAGGAAACCGGCGCCGCCGAGAATCTGTACCCCGTCGGTCCCCACCTGCATCATGCGCTCGGCGCAGTTGATGTAGGCGAGATGGGCCTGACGATGGAAATCCAGGCCGTTCTCGGCCTGGGCCGCGGCGCGCCAGACCATCAGGCGCATGCCGTCCAGTTCGATCGCGATGTTGGCCACCATGAAGGCCACGGCCTGACGATGGGAAATGGGCTCGCCGAAAGCGATGCGCTCATTGGCGTACTGGGTGACGTGTTCCAGCAAGGCCTGGGCCGTGCCCACGGCGGCGGCGCAGGCGCCCAGCCGCGACAGATCGATCAGCCGCTGATAGTCGAAGGTCTTTTCGCCTTCGCCCAGCTTGGCTGAAGCCTCGACGCGGACGTTTTCCAGCGTGACAACGCCCAGGGCCAGGCCATGCAATCCGACATAACCCTGCGCCTGCGCGCTCAGCCCCGGCGCGCCTTTCTCGACCAGGAACACCTGCGGGCCGACGCCGTCCACTTCCGCCACGACGGCGAAATGCTCGGCAGTGGTCGCCAGCGGCACCATGCTCTTGACGCCGTTCAGGACGTAAGCGCCGCCGTCGGCGACGGCCTTGGTCTGCAGGGTGTACACGTCGGCGGTGGCGCGGGGTTCCGCGATGGCCACGGTGGCCGGAACGAAGGACTCACCGGCAAAGATCGGCAGGTACTTGGCCTGCTGCGCCGCCGAACCCTGGTCGATGAGCAGGTTGACGAAACCGAGCGGCGCCAGGATGTGCAGCGCCAGTCCCATGTCGCCCTTGCCGAGGTCCTCGGCGATCAGCACGTTGGACACCGGGGAGCGCGGCGAGCCGACGCCGCCGTGGTCTTCCGGCACCGGCAGCAGGGTGATGCCCAGATCATGGGCCTGCTGCAGCAGATCGGCCGGGATCTCGCCCGACTCATCGATGGGGCGCGCCTGGGGCTTGATGGCGGTTTCGGCGAAACGCTGCATGGTTTCGCGCGTGATGCGCTGTTCGTCGGTGAGCGTCAGATCGAACGGATGCGCGGGCTTGGCGCCGGGCTGGGTCATGGGTGAGTCCTCTTCATCGGGCAAGGCTGAAACGGCGCGGGACTATCCCGGCCGGCAGGAAGGAAAAACAAACTCGCCATCATGGGCAATGGTCGATCAAAAGGCAATCGATCGCGGTCGATGCGGACGTTTTGCGTGACCGGCTCGCTGGATCGATGCGATCGATGGGCCGTCGGACACGCGGCTGCGGCTTCCTCGCCATTGCCCCGGTGATGCAGGCCCGTCGGCGCAGACAGCCGCCGCGCATTTCACAAGTGCCGGAAAGACCGATAAAATCACGCTCCCGCGCCGCCCCCAGGTTTCCCCTCCATGCCCCAACAGACCCCCAAAGTCGGCTTCGTCAGTCTCGGCTGCCCCAAGGCGCTGGTGGACTCCGAGCGCATCCTCACCGAGCTGCGCCGCGAGGGCTATGCCGTCTCGCCGAGCTACGCCGACGCCGATCTCGTGGTGGTGAACACCTG
>PKCW01000012.1 GCA_002862965.1 Pseudomonadota bacterium | reverse complement strand
CAACGTTTACTACGACAAAGACGCCGATCTGTCCCTGATCAAGGCCCGCAAGGTCGCCATCCTGGGTTACGGTTCGCAGGGCCACGCCCATGCCAACAACCTCAAGGATTCGGGCGTCGACGTCGTGGTGGGCTTGCGGCCCGGTTCGGCTTCGGCAGTGAAGGCACAGCAGGCTGGCCTCGCGGTGGCCGATCTGGCCGACGCCGTGGCGCAGGCCGACGTCGTGATGGTGCTGGCCCCGGATGAACACCAGGCGGCGCTGTACCGCGAGGTGATCGCGCCCCACATCCGAGAAGGCGCCGCCCTCGCGTTCGCCCACGGCTTCAACATTCATTTCCAGCAGATCCAGCCGCGCGCCGACCTCGACGTGATCATGATCGCCCCCAAGGGCCCGGGCCATCTGGTGCGCTCGACCTACACCCAGGGCGGCGGCGTGCCCAGCCTGATCGCCGTGCATCAGGATGCCAGCGGCCAGGCCAAGCAGATCGCCCTGGCCTATGCGAGTGCCAATGGCGGCGGCCGCGCCGGCATCATCGAGACCAATTTCCGCGAGGAAACGGAAACCGATCTGTTCGGCGAGCAGGCCGTGCTCTGCGGCGGCGCGACGGCGCTGGTGCAGGCCGGCTTCGAGACGCTGGTCGAGGCGGGCTACGCGCCCGAGATGGCCTACTTCGAGTGCCTGCACGAACTCAAGCTGATCGTCGACCTCATGTACGAGGGCGGCATCGCCAACATGCGCTACTCGATTTCCAACACCGCAGAATACGGCGACATCACCCGCGGCCCGCGCGTCATCAACGAGCAGTCGCGCCAGGCCATGCGCCAGATCCTGGCCGAGATCCAGCGCGGCGAGTTCGCGCGCGAATTCATCCTGGAGAACCAGGCCGGCAGCGCGACCCTCAAGGCCTCCCGCCGTCTGGCCGAAGAGCATCCCATCGAGCAGGTCGGCGCCCGCTTGCGCGGCATGATGCCCTGGATCGCCCGGAACAAGCTGGTGGACAAGACGCGCAACTGAGTCGAGCGGGAGCGCCGCGCGCCGGGCGCTCCCGATCGGCCACCGGCGCTGCCGCGATCCGACCGGCAGTCGACCCGGTCTTTGCCGGCGGTGGCGGGGCGGCTGGCGTGTTGCGGCGAGAGGAGCCGAGCGATGGATAGCGAGTTCGAGGAATCTCCCCCCGAGGCGCCACCGGAGCGGGGACGTCCCCGGCGCCGGGGCGTTTACCTGTTGCCCAATCTGCTGACCACCGGCACGCTGTTCGGCGGCTTCTACGGCATCGTCGCGGCCATCGACGGCCTGTTTCTGCAGGCCGCGATCGGCGTCTTCCTGGCGGGCGTGCTCGATGGCCTGGACGGCCGGGTGGCGCGCATGACCCGCACCCAGAGCGAGTTCGGGCGCGAGTACGACAGCCTCGCCGACATGGTCAGCTTCGGCTTGGCGCCCGCCCTGATCGTCTACTTGTGGGCGTTGCGCGAGCTGAGCCAGTTCGGTTGGCACTGGGGGCAGGTGGGCTGGCTCGCGGCCTTCGTCTATGCCGCAGGGGCCGCGCTGCGGCTGGCGCGTTTCAATACGCAATCGACCTCGATCAGCCGGCGTTATTTCGTTGGCCTGCCGAGTCCGTCGGCGGCGGCGGTGGTGACCGGGCTGGTCTGGGTCTGCGCCGATTCCGGCATCAGTGGGGTGACCATGAGCATCCCGGCGGCAATCGTCACGGTTGCCGCGGGCGCGCTCATGGTCAGCAACATCCGTTACTACAGCTTCAAGGACATCAAGTTGGCCGAGCGGGTGCCCTTCCGCTATCTGGTGACCATGGTGGGGGTACTCGTCTTGATCGCCTTCAACCCGCCGCTGGTCTTGTTTCTCTGTTTCTTTGGCTACATGCTCGCAGGCGTGATGCAGGCGGCGCTGCGTCGTCGCAGGCGCCCGGCGACGCCGAACTGAAAAGCGGCGTCCGGGCGACGTCGGGGAGGTAGGAAAGCCGATGGGTGTTTCGTCGCAACGATTGATGATCTTCGACACCACCCTGCGTGATGGCGAGCAGAGCCCGGGCGCTTCCATGACGCGGGAAGAGAAACTGCGCATCGCCAGCGCGCTCGAGCGCCTGCGGGTCGATGTCATCGAGGCCGGCTTTCCCATTGCAAGCCCCGATGATTTCGCGGCCGTGAAGGCGGTGGCCGAAACCGTGCGCGAGAGCGTCGTGTGCGCGCTGGCCCGCGCCAAGGCCGAGGACATCGACCGCGCCGCGGAGGCGCTGAAAACCGCGGCCCGAGGACGCATCCACACCTTCATCGCCACCTCGCCGATCCACATGGAACGCAAGCTGGGTCTGCGGCCCGAGCAGGTCCTCGAACAGGCGGTGTGGGCCGTCAAACGTGCCCGCCAGTACACCGACGACGTGGAGTTCTCCGCCGAGGATGCCGGTCGTTCGGATCCTGAGTTTCTGTGTCGCATCGCCGAGGCGGTGATCGCGGCCGGCGCGCGCACGGTCAACATTCCCGACACCGTGGGTTACAACGTTCCCGAACAGTTCGGACGGCTGATCCGGCATCTCATCGAGCAGGTGCCGAACAGCGATCAGGCGGTCTTCGCGGTGCATTGCCACAATGACCTCGGGTTGGCCGTCGCCAATTCGCTGGCGGCGGTGACCCACGGCGCGCGCCAGGTGGAGTGCACCATCAACGGTCTGGGCGAGCGGGCCGGCAACGCGGCGCTCGAGGAAATCGTCATGGCGATCCGCACCCGGCGGGATTGCTATGGTCTCGAACTCGGGATCGACACCACCCAGATCATGCCCTGTTCGCGGCTGGTGTCGACCATCACGGGATTTCCCGTGCAGCCCAACAAGGCCATCGTCGGCGCCAATGCCTTTGCGCATGAATCGGGGATCCACCAGGACGGCGTGCTCAAAAGCCGCGAAACCTACGAGATCATGCGTGCCCAGGATGTGGGTTGGGACGCCAACCGGCTGGTGCTCGGCAAGCACTCCGGCCGCAACGCCTTTCGCACCCGCCTTTCCGATCTGGGTGTCGTGCTGGACAGCGAGGCGGAGGTCAACGAGGCGTTCCAGCGCTTCAAGGTGCTGGCGGACAAGAAGCACGAAATCTTCGACGACGACCTGCTCGCGCTCGTGACCGATGTCGAGTGGAGCAGCGCCAACGAGCATCTGCAACTGGTCTCGCTCAAGGTCTGCTCGGAGACCGGCGAGGTCCCGCGGGCGGAAATGACGCTGCGCATCGACGGGCAGGAACGGCAGGTGGCCGCCGCCGGCGCCGGGCCGGTGGACGCGGTGTTCAAGGCCATCAAGATGGGCTGCAATGCCGAGGCGGAGCTGCTGCTCTACTCGGTGAATGCGATCACCTCCGGTACCGATGCACAGGGCGACGTGACCGTGCGCCTGAGTGATGGCGCGCGGGTCGTCAATGGCCAGGGCGCGGATGTGGACA
>PKCW01000105.1 GCA_002862965.1 Pseudomonadota bacterium | reverse complement strand
GCGGCCAGATCGAGGTCGCGCCGCTCGCCTTCATGCGGGGGCGGACCTTGAACGAGGCCTTCATCATTCTCGATGAGGCGCAGAACACGACGGCCGAACAGATGAAGATGTTCCTGACCCGCTTGGGGTTTGGCTCCACCGCCGTGATCACCGGGGACACCACCCAGGTCGATCTGCCGCGGCAGGTGACCTCGGGCTTGCGCCATGCCGAAGCGGTGCTGCGCGGCCTCAAGGGCATCAGTTTCACGCGCTTCACCAGTCAGGACGTCGTGCGCCATCCGCTGGTGCAGCAGATCGTCGATGCCTACGCGCGCGACGCGGAGCGTGGCGATGGATGAAGCCTGGGGCGTCCAGTATGCCGTGCCGCGCCGGGGTATTCCCGCGGCGGCCAGCTTCCGCCGCTGGATCGCGGCTGCGCTGGCGCGGGTGGAGCGTCGCGGTGGCGGCACGGTGCGCCTGGTGGATGAATCCGAATCGGCGGCGCTCAACGCGGCTTATCGGGGCAAACACGGTCCCACCAATGTGCTGTCCTTTGCCTTCGAGGCGCCGCCGGGGCTCACCGACGACTATCTGGGCGATCTGGTCATCTGCGCGCCCGTGGTGATGCGCGAGGCGCAGGAGCAGGGCAAGTCGCCGCGCGCCCACTTCGCCCACCTCGTCGTTCACGGAATTCTGCATCTGGCCGGGTATGATCATCTCAACGATGCCGACGCCCGGGAAATGGAGTCCCGCGAAGTCGCCATCTTGGCCATCCTCGGATTCGAGGATCCCTACCGGGATCGCGACGAGGATGACGCGCGGGATGGATCCCTTTCGCTCAACACCCGGAATGCCCATGTCCTCCAGCGATGAACGACCCAGTCCCAGCGCTCCTGCCAGCCGATCCTGGCGGGAGCGTTTGCTCAATCTCCTGCAGATCGCACCGCACGATCGTGACGAATTGATGCAGATCCTGCGCAAGGGGCAGCAGGGCGGGCTCTTCGACGCCAATACGCTGGGCATGCTGGAGGGGGTGCTCGACGTCACCGAGATGCACGTCGAGGAAATCATGATCCCGCGCGCGCAGATGGCGGTGGTGCGCCGGGACGATGACCTCCCGGCCCTGATCGCGGAGGTGGTGACATCCGGCTTTTCGCGCTATCCCGTCATCGGCGAACACCGTGACGAGATCGTCGGCATTCTGATCGCCAAGGACCTCTTGCGTTATTTTCCCGGACCGATGGGGTCCCGGGGTTTCAACCTGCAGGACATCCTGCGGCCGGCGAGCTTCGTCCCGGAAGGCAAGCGCCTGAACGTTCTGCTGCGCGAATTCCAGAGCAGTCGCAGTCACATCGCCATCGTCGTGGACGAATACGGCGGTGTGGCGGGGCTCGTGACCATCGAGGATATCCTCGAGCAGATCGTCGGCGAGATCGACGATGAGCATGACGAGCGGGAGGAGGACAGCATCATCCAGAGCGGTGAGCAGCGTTATCTGGTGAAGGGGCTGACGGACATCGAAGACTTCAACCATGCGCTGGGCGCGCATTTCGCCGACGACGAATTCGATACGGTGGCAGGGCTGCTGATGAACGCCTTCGGCCACCTGCCGCACCGGGGCGAGCGCGTGCGTCTGGATCACTACGAGTTCACCGTGGTGCGCGCCGACAACCGGCGCATCCATCTCGTGCAGGTCGCCGTGCTCCCGCCGGCCGCGCACGGCTCGCCAGCCTGACCCATCTCCGCCCATCCGGCCGGAACGAGGACGTGAACGTGCGCCGGATTGCCGAACCAGGCCTGCGTCTCTTGGTTGCAGTCTTGTCGGGAGCGGGCTCGGTCCTCGCGTTCGCGCCGTGGGGATGGGCCGCGCTGGCCCCGATCTGCCTCTGGGCGTTGGTGGCCCTGACCGGCGGCTGCTCGGCCCGGCGGGCGTTCGCGGTCGGCTATGCGTTCGGGCTCGGCCAGTTCGGCTTCGGCGTGAGCTGGGTCTTCGTCAGCATCCACGAGCATGGCAATGCGGGCGTGCTGCTCGCCGCACTGCTGACGACCATGCTGGTGGCGTTTCTTGCACTCATTCCCGCCTTGGCGGCGGCGGCCACCTCGACCCTGAGCCGGTCCGCTCCGACACGCCGGCTGTGGGTATTTCCCGCCACCTGGGTCGCCGGCGAATGGGTGCGCAGCTGGATCTTCACCGGCTTTCCATGGCTGGCGATCGGCTACAGCCAGAGCGACGGGCCGCTGGCCGGGTATGCCGCCGTATTCGGTGTGCTGGGGATCGGGGTCGTCCTGGCCGGGACCGCGGCGGCGCTGGAGTTCATCCGCACGGCATCCGGTCGCGGACGAGGCTTGGTGCTGACCGTCGTGCTCGGGATGTGGCTCGGCGGCGCGGCCCTGCGCGCCGTGAGCTGGACCGACCCGGAAGGCGAGCCCCTGGCGGTGGCGCTGATCCAGGGCAACGTGCCCCAGGAAAACAAGTGGGACGCGCGTCGCGCCGACGAGATCCTCGTGCGGTACGCCGAGCTGACCGAGCCCGTTCTCGGCACGCCGCTCATCGTCTGGCCCGAGGCGGCGCTGCCGCGGGTCTACCACGAACTCGCCGGCACCTACCTCACGCAACTGCAGGTCGCCGCGGCGGCTGCCGGTAGCGAGATCCTGCTGGGCCTGCTGCGCTTCGAACCGGAGCGGCGGGTCTATCTCAACAGCGTGCTCTTGCTGGGCCTGGACCGGCAGTTCTACGACAAGCGGCATCTGGTGCCTTTTGGCGAGTATTTTCCGGTGCCGGATATGGTGCGGCGTTGGATGCAGGTGCTGGAGATGCCCTACAGCGATCTCGGCGCCGGCCCGCCACGGCCCCAGTTGCTGCACGCGCGCGGCCTGCCGGTGGCCACGTTCATCTGCTACGAGGCGGTGTTCGGCAACGAGATCATTCGCGACCTGCCGGCCGCACGGCTGCTGGTGAACGTGAGCAACGACGCCTGGTTCGGACGCAGTTTCGCGCCGTATCAGCACTTTCAGATCGCCCGGTTGCGCGCCATCGAGACCGGCCGGGATCTGGTGCGCGCGACGAATACCGGCGTCACCGCGCTGGTCGATGCGAGCGGGCGGGTGCAGGCGCGCCTGCCGTCCTTCGAGGTCGGCGTTCTGCAGGGACGGGTGCAGCCGCGTGTCGGCGCGACTCCCTACGTGCGCTGGGGCGACCTGCCCGTTCTCACCTGGATGGCGATCAGTCTGACGGTGGCTGCGGGCCTGCGCCTGCGCCGCCGGTGAAGCGCGCAACGACGCCTGATGGGCCGGGTGGGAGGAGCGGCGCGTCCTGTCGCAAGCGCGTCGGTCGCGCAATCATCGGCGTATGCCGGGTTGCCGCCGACCAGGCCCCCGAGCCGATTGATCTATAATTTCCCACTTTTGCACGGGGAGGTGCGCATGGCTCTGGATTCGGAAGCCGCCATGAACGTCGCGCGGGTCCTGACCGAAGCGCTGCCCTACATTCGTCGCTTTGCGGGCAAG
>PKCW01000170.1 GCA_002862965.1 Pseudomonadota bacterium | reverse complement strand
GCACTGCAAGGACGCGGGCCTGTACGGGTTCAAGCTGCCCAAGATCATCGACTTCGTCGACCAGTTGCCACGCAACCTTGCCGGCAAGCTGCCCAAGAAGGATCTGGAAGCCCGCTACTGGGAAGGCATCGCCAGGCACGGCTGAGGCTCGAGGCGAGTCCGGCGGATCTTCCCGCTGCGGCTCGCCGATCCTATGACAAGGCGGCCCGAGGGCCGCCTTTTTCATGGGCGATCTGCCCACCGGCATCAGGGAAGGGCGGGTCCAGGGGATACTGACGAGACCTGCGCAGGACGGGTCGTATTTGCATGACCCCCATGCGCGACCCGGACCAGAGCGTCTGCATGGACTTTTTTTAAGAAACGGTTAAGCTGCTCAGCCTATTTTTGCCGCCTCGCAGACCCGCCAAGGCGAATGATTTGACCTTCAAGACCTCGATTGCCGCGCCTCTGGCGCATGGGTTGTCGCGCTGGGGATGGCTGGCGGCATGGGCCATCTTCGTTGCCGTGGCCGTGTCCACGCGCGGCCTGTGGCCCATCGACGAGACCCGCTACGCGACTGTCGCGTGGGAAATGTGGCAACACGGCCAATGGCTCGTTCCACACCTCAATGGCGCGCCCTATCCGCACAAACCGCCCGTGTTGTTCTGGCTCATGCAGCTTGGGTGGGCCGTTTTTGGGGTCAACGATATTTGGCCCCGCTTGATCGCACCCTTGGCAGGGGTCGCCAGTGCGCTGCTCACCCGTCATCTGGCGCGCCGGCTCTGGCCCGCGGATACCCGGGTCGCGGATCTGACGCCCTGGCTGCTGCTGTTCGGGCTCTACTGGGCCGGGTTTCACAGCATGCTGATGTTCGATGCCCTGATGGCGCTGTGGACCACGCTCGCCCTGACGGGATTGTGGCAGGCGGTCGATCGGCCTCGCGCGGGCTTTGCCTGGGCCGGCATGGCGATGGGGCTCGGTTTGCTGACCAAGGGGCCGATCATCCTGCTGTTTGCGCTGCCCCCGGCGCTGCTGGCGCCGCTCTGGCATCCGGCCTGGCCCGGCTGGCGGATCTGGGGTGCGGGGCTGATCCGCGCGCTGGGCATCATGGCGCTGATCGCCCTGGTCTGGGCGCTTCCAGCCGCGCTGCTGGGCGGGAAAGGCTACGCGGCCGATCTCCTGTGGCGACAAAGCGCGGGCCGCGCGCTCGAGTCCTTCGCCCATCGGCGGCCGTGGTGGTGGTATCTGCCCATACTGCCGCTGATGTTGCTGCCCTGGTCCCTGTTTCCATCCGTCTACCAGGCGGGGTTCACGGCGCTGAGCCGGGCCACGGCGGATCGCGGGGTGCGCTTCTGTCTGGCGGTCGTACTGCCGGGTTTCGTCCTGTGTTCCATGATCAGCGGCAAGCAGCCGCATTATCTTCTGCCGCTTTTCCCCGCCTTGATGCTGCTTCTGGCGCGCGGCATGCCGCAGTCCGCGTTGCGTTTTTCGCTGCGGCCCGCAGCGCTCTTGCTGGCCGGCCTGGCGTTGCTGCTGGCGGCTGCGCCACTCTGGTTGCGGCTGCGCGGCGACGGCAGCTGGGTGAGCGCGTTATCGCCGCTGTGGGGATTGGGGCTGGTGCCGATCGTCTATCTCTTCTGGCGGATGCCCCCTGCAGGCTATGCCCGTCAGGTGCCGGTGCTGGGCGGCCTCATGGCGGCGCTGCTGATCTTCGGACACGGATCCATCGTTCGCGAAGCCCAGTCGCGGTTCGATCTGGTCGAGATCAGCCGCATGCTCGGGGCGCTCGAGCGGTCTGGCCACCCGCTCGCTTTCGTGGGGACTTACCGGGGTCAGTTCCAGTTCCTCGGGCGACTGGAACGGGTGCCGGTCTTGCTGAAGGATCATGAGGCCGCCCGCGCATGGGCCACGCAGCATCCGGGCGGTGTCATCGTCGATGAGGTCGACGCTGAACGCGACTGCGCCGCGCCGCCCAGCATCATCTGCCGACCCTATCGCGGGCACCGTCTGGTGGTGCGCGAGGCCGCGGTCGTTCGGGATGTCGCGCCGGGGCCGACACGGCCCGCCGAGGATGAGTCGTGAACGGCGTCACGCGGTTACAATGGGCCGCTTGGTCGTGCTAAATCCTGGGCATCATTGCGCCCCATCGCTGGAATACTCCGCCCATGCATGCTGATCCACTCGTTTCCGTCGTGATCCCGGTCAAGGATGAAGCGGCCAATGTCACGACGCTGGCGCGCGAAATCCGCGATGCCCTGAACGGCGTGGTTCCCTTCGAGGTGATATTCGTCGACGACGGCAGTACCGACGCCACGGTGGAGACCCTGGCGGGGTTGAAGACGGAGTTTGACGGCCGGTTGCGGATCCTGCGTCACCTGCGCAATGCCGGCCAGAGCGCGGCCATTACCAGCGGCGTGCGGGCTGCCCGGGGGCGCTGGATCGCAACCCTAGACGGCGATGGTCAGAACGATCCAGCCGATTTGCCGAACCTGCTCGCCCGGGTGGATCTGACGCGCGATCCGCCGGCGCGGGTCCTGATCCAGGGCGCGCGGCTGCGGCGCGAGGACGACTGGCTGCGGCGGGTTTCCTCGCGCGTGGCCAATGCCGTGCGTGGCGGCTTGTTGCAGGATCAGACGCCCGACAGCGGCTGCGGCATCAAGCTTCTGCCGCGGGGTTTGTACCTCGAGTTGCCCTATTTCGATCACATGCACCGATTCATGCCGGCTCTGGCCTTGCGTGCCGGGGCCAATGTGCAGTCCGTCGGCGTCCACCATCGGCCCCGTGGCGGCGGGCAATCCAAGTACGGCCTCAACAACCGCTTGTGGGCGGGACTCGTCGACTTGATCGGCGTCATGTGGCTGCGGCAACGTGCGCGCCTGGACTTCCAGGCAAGGGAAGAACCATGAACTGGACCGAAACCATCTGGCTGGGGGTCGGCTTTGCCGGCCAGGCCCTGTTTTCCATGCGCTTTCTGGTGCAGTGGATCTACAGCGAGAAGGCCAAGCGCAGTGTGATCCCCGTGCAGTTCTGGTATTTCAGTGTGGCCGGAGGATTGACGCTGCTGGCCTACGCGATCTACAAACGCGACCCGGTCTTCATCGTGGGGCAGGCCAGCGGCCTGTTCGTCTATGCCCGCAACCTCTATTGGGTGCGGCAGGCCGACGAGACACCGGCCACACTCGATCACAGCCTCAAATCCTGACCGATGGAACCGCGCCTGCCGCCTCCGGCCCGCCGGCTGCGGGATCGTTTCGTCCTGTCCGTGCTCGGATTGGTGTTGTTTGCGCCCGGCCTGGGCCTGCGCGACCCTTGGCCACCCGATGAGCCGCGCTTCGCCCAGATCGCACGGGAAATGCTGCTCAGTGGCCAATGGCTGATCCCGCACATCGGCGGTCATCCTTACTCGGACAAACCCCCGGTCTTCTTCTGGGCCATCGCCGGCTTCGAAGCCCTGACCGGCAGTGCACGCCTGGCCTTCCTGTTGCCGTCCCTGCTGGCGGCTCTCGGCACG
>PKCW01000071.1 GCA_002862965.1 Pseudomonadota bacterium | reverse complement strand
AGTTGGACCTCCGGGCCCGAACGGGCGGCCAGATGGGGTTCCTGCTTGTCGCAGGACGGTTTGGAGGCGCATGCGGCGAGCAGCACGACCGGGGCCACGAGCAGCAACCGGTGCAGCGGGGTCATCATAGGGCGATTCCTGCCTGTTCGAGGGCTTCGGTGACGGCGGCGTAACACGATGGATCGAGGGGGGTCATGGGCAGGCGGATGCCCGGGCCGATCAGGCCCATGCGCAGCAGCGCCCATTTGGTGGGGATGGGATTGCTCTCGACGAACAGGTCGCGGTGCAGGCGCGCGAGCCCGACGTCGATGGCGCGCGCGGTGTCGGCGTCGCCATCCAGCGCGGCGCGGCACATGGCATGCATTGCCGCCGGCGCGACATTGGCCGTGACGGAGATGTCGCCTTTCGCGCCCATCAAAATCGCTTCGCAGGCAGTGGCGTCATCGCCGGAATATACGGCAAAATCGGACGGGCAGACCTGCAGCACGGTCCGCATGCGGTCGAGATCGCCGGTTGCTTCCTTGAGGCCCACGATGTGCGGCACCGAGGCGAGGCGAACGGCGGTATCCGGCTTGAGATCCACGCCCGTTCGACCGGGCACGTTGTAGAGAATCTGGGGAATGGCGACCGCTTCGGCAATGGCCCTGTGATGACGATACAGTCCTTCCTGCGTCGGCTTGACGTAATAGGGACTGACCAGCAGGCAAGCATCGACGCCGGCTTCCTTGGCGGCCTGGGTGAGCTCGATGGCCTCCGAGGTGGCGTTGGCCCCGGTCCCGGCGATGACCGGGATGCGGCCGCGCACCTGGACCACCGCCGTGCGCAGCAGCTCGCAATGCTCGGCGAAGCTGAGCGTGGAGGCCTCGCCGGTCGTCCCCGCCACCACCAGCGCATCGGTGCCCTGCGCGATATGGAATTCGATCAGCCGGGCGAATGCGTCCCAATCGATCGCCCCATCGGCGTGCATGGGCGTGGCCAAGGCCACCAGACTGCCCGTGATCATGAACGGCTCCATGGCGAAAGTTCGTGATGTTACCCCCCAACCGCGCACGGCAACAAGCGCACAGTCCCAAGGAGACGAGCCGCCCCAGCGCTCACACCCCGATCGAAAACAGCCTCGCCACTGCACTTCGGAGTCGACACCATGCCCTTCCCCGAACCGGGTGATCTGATCCCTCCCTTCAATGCCATGGCCACCCAGGGTCTAGCCTTCTCGGACAAGACCCTGCAAGGCCGGATCACCGTGCTGTATTTCTATCCCAAGGACGACACTCCCGGCTGCACCACCGAAGGCCAGGATTTTCGCGATCATCTGGCCGCGTTTCAGGAACAGGGGGCACAGATCGTCGGCATCAGCCGCGATTCCTTGGCCTCGCACGAAAAATTCTGCGCCAGGTACAGCCTGCCCTTCCCGCTCATCGCCGACGGCGACGAGACGCTCTGCAACCTGTTCGAGGTGCTCAAGGAAAAGAACATGTACGGCCGCAAGGTGATGGGCATCGAACGCAGCACCTTCCTCATCGATCCCGCGGGCCGCGTGGCGCGGGTCTGGCGCAAGGTGAAGGTCGAGGGGCATGTGCCGGAGGTGCTCGAGGCGGTCAAGGCGCTGCGCCAGGACGGTGACGCATGACGCCCCCGGTCAGCACCGCCCGCCGCCGGCGCATCCGCGGCGAGGAATTGACCGAAGCGGCCCTGCCGGAGGTGGCCCGCACCCGGCTCTACGTGCTCGACACCAATGTCCTGATGCACGACCCGACGTCCTTGTTCCGCTTCGAGGAGCACGCGGTCTTCATCCCCATGGTGGTGCTCGAGGAACTCGACGCCGCCAAGAAGGGCACCTCCGAGGTCGCCCGCAACGTGCGTCAGGTCAGCCGTTTTCTGGACGAGCTGATGCAGGATGCCGACCGCCAGGCCGTCGTCGAGGGTCTGCCGCTGGTGCGGCCCACCGCGCCCGATGCGCTGGCCCCGGATCACGGCGGTCGGCTGTTCTTCCAGACCGAGCCGCTGCCGACCGGCGCCATGCCCATGAGCCTGCCGGGCCTCAAGCCCGACAACACCCTGCTCGCCACCGTGATGGCCCTGCAATCGCGCCATCCCGATCGCGAGGTGGTGCTGGTGTCGAAGGACATCAACCTGCGCATCAAGGCCAGCATCATGGGCCTGTGCGCGGAGGACTACTTCAACGATCAGGTGCTGGACGACGCCGACCTGCTCTATCGCGGCTGGGAGGAATTGCCCGAGGATTTCTGGAACACCCACAGCAAGGACATGGCGTCCTGGAACGAGAAGGGCCGCACCTTCTACCGGGTGATCGGCCCCAAGGTCGGCGGGTGGACCCCCAACCTCTGCCTCTACACGCCCGATGGCCAGTTCGAGGGCATCGTGCGGGACGTCGCCCTGGGCGCCGCGCGCATCGAGATCCTGCGCAACTACCGGGAGAACGCCGTCTGGGGCGTGCGGGCGCGCAACCGCGAGCAGAGCTTCGCCCTGAACCTCTTGATGGACCCGGACGTCGACTTCGTCACCCTGCTGGGCGGCGCGGGCACCGGCAAGACGCTGCTGGCGCTGGCCGCCGGTCTCACGCAGTGTCTGGAAATGAATCGCTACCGGGAAATCCTGATGACGCGGGTCACCATCCCCGTCGGCGAGGACATCGGCTTTCTGCCCGGCACGGAGGAGGAAAAGATGACGCCCTGGATGGGCGCGCTGATGGACAATCTGGAAGTGCTGACCCACAGCGAGGAAGGCGGCGACTGGGGACGGGCGGCGACGCAGGACCTGCTGGCGCACCGCATCAAGATCCGCTCGCTCAATTTCATGCGCGGCCGGACCTTCCTCAATCGCTATCTCATCATCGACGAGGCGCAGAACCTCACCGCCAAGCAGATGAAAACCCTGATCACGCGCGCCGGGCCCGGCACCAAGATCGTCTGTCTGGGCAACATCGCCCAGATCGACACGCCCTATCTCACCGAAACCAGCTCGGGGCTCACCCACGTGGTCGACCGCTTCCGCAACTGGGCGCACGGCGGACACATCACGCTGGTGCGCGGCGAGCGCTCGCGGCTGGCCGACCACGCCGCGGACATTCTCTGACCCGGCGCCGTCGATCGAAGGGGCGGCCGCGCAGCCACGCGGCCGCCGCCATCCCGGCGATCAGTCATTGTGCTTCGTCCCAGTGCGCGACGGATCCAGCGACCCGAAGGGCCGGCACGGCAGCCGGACGCCGTGAGGCGCCGACACTCA
Organism: Pseudomonadota bacterium; assembly: GCA_002862965.1. Lineage (GTDB taxonomy): Bacteria > Pseudomonadota > Gammaproteobacteria > UBA5335 > UBA5335 > Macondimonas. The sequence continues at coordinate 252 of PKCW01000071.1, read as the reverse complement.
CGCCTCGCCCGGCCCCTCGGCCGTCATCCGGCAACGTCGTCCCCAGCAGGCAGTGAGCGCGGCGCGCATGCATGCGTTTCATCCAACGCAACCCGCTTTCGGTACCTTCATGTAAAGTCGCCTTCTACGCGCCGAACGTGCGCTTCTGGCACGCTTGGCACATACCGCTCAGGAACTACTCACGCATCGACGTAATGGTACCGCCGCCAGCCACCATCATCTCCACGAAGTCCACCGTGCCTGTACCGTGGC
>PKCW01000136.1 GCA_002862965.1 Pseudomonadota bacterium | reverse complement strand
TACAGCGGCGGCACCACCGGCACGCCCAAGTACATCAACCTCAATCAGGAAGTGATGTTCGGCGAGTCCGACACCGCTCGGCGCGGCATCAGCCGTGAACAGATCACCCGTCTGACCCTGATGCAGGCCAGTGCCTTCGACTGGTACGGTCTGGGTGAATGCCATGATCCGGTCTCGGGCAATGCGCGCTCGCTGATTCCGGGACCGCTGTACCACGCCGGGGTCCAGATCGGCGTGCTGCCGTTCTTTTTCGGCGGTACCGTCGTGCCGATGCGCAAGTTCACGGCCGAGGGTTTTCTCAAGGCCATCCAGGACGAGCGCATCAACTGGACCTTCGTGGCGCCGACCATGCTGGAACGGGTGCTGGCGTTGCCCGAGGAGGTCAAGCGCAAATACAACCTCGCCAGCATGCGCACCATCGTCTGCGCCGCCGCGCCCTGTGCGCCCAAGGTGAAGCAGGAGATCAATGCGCTGTTCCGCCGTCAGGGCGCGGGCAACGATGTCTTCCATGAATACTACGGGGCCTCTGAAACCGGCCTCATCACGGTGCTGGTACCCGCGGACTATCAGGCCAACCCGAAGCGCTATGAAAGCGTCGGCAAGGTGCGGGCGGCCCAGTGCCGGATCTACGATCCGGAGACGCAGCGTTGGGCACAACCGGGGCAGGAGGGCAAGGTGCTGGTGCGTTCCGCGTTGACGAGCGGCCTCGAATACGTCGGCCAGAAATCGAAGACCGACGAGTGCTTCCTGCCGATCGACGGCGAGCTCTGGTACGACGACGGTCTGATCGGTTATTTGGACGGGGACGGGTTTTTGTATCTGACCTCGCGGGTGAAGGAGATGATCATTTCGGGGGGTGTGAACCTGTTCCCGAACGAGATCGAGCATGCGATCAAGCTGCATCCGAAGGTGGCGGACGTGGCGGTGGTGCGGGCCCCGGACAAGGATCTGGGGGAGGTGCCGGCGGCGGTGATCCAGTTGAAGGAAGGCGAGTATGCCGATGCGGCGGAGATTCTGGCGCACTGCAAGGACGCGGGCCTGTACGGGTTCAAGTTGCCCAAGATCATCGACTTCGTCGACCAGTTGCCACGCAACCTTGCCGGCAAGCTGCCCAAGAAGGATCTGGAAGCCCGCTACTGGGAAGGCATCGCCAGGCATGGTTGAGGCTCGAGGCGAGTCGGGCGGATCTTCCCGCTGCGGCTCGCCGCCTGTGACGAGGCGGCCCGAGGGCCGCCTTTTTCATGGGCGATTTGCCCGCCGGCGTCAGGGAAGGGCGGGCGGGGCGGATACCTGATAGATCGCCGTGCTGCCGCTGATTTCGTTGGTCACGACCAGCAAGGCCTGACCGTTGGGGCTTTCCCGGGCAGGAATGAACAGGACACCTTCCGGCCCCAGGTCGCCCGCGCCATCCGTGCCAGGATCGCCGGCGAAATTGCGGTCGTTGAAGTAGCCGGCGAAAGACACCTCGAAGGGGGAGGTGATGTCGAACATCATGATGCCGCCCATCCGCTCGAGTCCGACAAAGACATACTGCCGGCCGCCGACCTCTCCAATGGCCAACCCTTCCGGTTCGGGGCCCTTGTCGTCGCTGCGGCTGTCGAAGCTGTTGTTGGCGTCGTTGTTGCTGTTGAACACCTGGGGCAGCCGCGCGGCCACCTCGGTTTCGATGGTGTCACCGCTGTCGTAAACCCGCTGGCCCTGAGACGTCCAGATGGAGAACGATCGGCCGCCGAAGCTGTAGAGTTCGTCGTAGTCACCATCCCGATCCGGATCGCCCAAGGTTTTGGTCACGCGCAGTCGACCCAAGGCCTGGTTGTCCTTCAGTGCCGCCGCATTGGGAAACGCCACAGGATCGAGGGTGAGACTGCCGACGCGCACTTCCTCGCTGAAACCGGCGTAGTCGCGCGCATCACCTTCATTGGCGGTCACCAGATAGACCCGTCCGCCGACACGATAGGCCGCGATCGCATCCGGTTGATAGAGTCCTTTGACGGGCCAAGGGCGGATATTGATGCGCCCATCACGATCGCTCGCATCCAGACCGCCCGGCTCGCGGCGAATCAGCGCCAGGATCGACGCCTGCGGCGACGGGTTGGGAACGAGCCTGCCAGTGGCCGGGTCGAACGCCCCGGACAACCCGAAGTCGTTGTCGTTGATGACAGCGAGGGTCTCGGCATCGACGAGCGCCAGCCCCTCTGCCTTGTCGGCGAATGTGTAGCCGGCCGCCACCAGGTCGAGATAGAGTTCCTTGCGAACCGGCTGAATCCCCGCCGTCTGGAGTGCAGACGCATTCATCCCCTCCAGGCTCCCACCCGGGCCCACGATACCGGAGGCAAGACCGGAAAGATCGGTTGCCGCATTCAGATCAATGCGATAGACGGCCTTCTTCGCACCGGCGCCGGTCGCCGAATCACGCTCGATCAACAGAAAGCGCCCGTTGCCCAACGCCACCGCGTCCCCGATCTTGTCGCTGCTGCCGCCTTCCAGGACATAAAGATACTCGCCGGTCACCTGCCGCGTGGTCAGGTCGAATGCCAGTATGCGCACATTGCGCGAGGCTTTGCTGCTGGCGTCGTTGGCGACATCGGGATTGTCCAGCGGGCTTTGCAAAAACGCGTAGATCTTGCCGTCGGCATGGGCAACAGCCTCGAAACCCCGGTTGATGCGTCGCTGACTGTAGACCGCGGGCAGGACTTCGGTCCCGCCTGCGCCCGCCGCGCCCGCACCGACGGGAATGTAGCGGTTCACCAGGCGGCCGCGGGCGTCGAATTCGTACAGGCTCGGGCGATATTCGTCACCCATCCAATAGTGGCCATCGGGTGTTCGTACCACGCCTTCCAGATCTGCGCCCCAAGGGTCCAAGGGCAAGGGTTGGCCGCGCAGGTCGACCGGCACTTCATCCGACAACGCCAAACCGTCCTGACCTGCCACATTGGGCAGGCCGGTGAGTGGCGTGCCGTCCTGTCGGGTCAGGCCGATACGCTGCAGAATCTGGACACTGCCGCGCTTCGGATCCACGGCAAAGCGCACCAGCTCGGGCTGAAACCTGGGCAGGGGAAAGGGTCGTTCGTCGACACCGTCCTGATTCACGTCCAGCGGTTCGGCATTCGGGCCGCGATCGCTGTGCGTCACGAAAACCATCTGATTGCCTTGCCAGCCTTCGAAAAACAACCCGGAGAATCCCCCCACTCGCAGAACGTCGCCCGCAGCGGTGGTCCCGAGAATCGGGTCCGGCATCGTGTGCCTGGTCAGGCGCGGGCGCCCGCTGTGGTCCTTGCTGCCGAGCGGATAGATTGCCGTGACCCGGGCCGTCCTCAGATCGAACTCGGCGACTGCATTGTTTTCCTGCAGGGTGATCCAGGCCGTGCGTGAATCGGGCGACACGGTGATGTACTCGGGTTCCAGATCCTGCGCCGATGTGGCACCGGGACCGAAAATCCGAACCTGCGGAGAAATCGACCCATTGAAGCCACGGAAGTCGGCGGTTTTTACCTGAGCCTGGGTCAAGCGCCGGAGATCGGTCGGGACGGTGATGAGGCTGATCG
>PKCW01000119.1 GCA_002862965.1 Pseudomonadota bacterium | reverse complement strand
CTGGGCACGGCGCTGGGCGACTGGACCGCCGATACGGCCGGGCTGGGTTATGACGGCGCAGCGATCCTGTTCGGCGCCTTGCTGGCCGCGATCGTGGCGGCCTACTACGGCACCCGCCTGTCGCGCACACTGCTGTTCTGGGCCGCGTTCATCCTGACCCGTCCGCTCGGCGCAGTGGTGGGCGACTTTCTGGACAAGCCGCTGAGCGAGGGCGGTCTGGCCCTGAGCCGATATGCCGCCTCGGCTGCGCTGATGGCCTTCATCCTGATCGGCATTTTCCTGTTCAGGCAGCGCGCGGCCGAGAGCGCACACTGAGGTGATGGATTTTCTGTGTGCCGGGTTGACGAATGATCATCGTTCTAGCGTTCCGAGTGGGTCACGTGTGCCCAGACGCGCAATGGTCTACTCTTAACCTTAAATCAGGCGGCTCGTGGCGCATGCATTGGGCATGCTGCCAATCCATATCCATTGCAGTAATGCACGATTAGCGAACGAGGAAACGGTGTCTATTCTTGAAGAATTGCGACCAAATGGTCACGCTCGCGTGTATGATTTGGTTCAGAAATCTGGCGTCGACGTGGCCGAGTGGGAGGCAGGCAAAGTTGCAAACGCTGCCGCGAATCCAAATTTCTGCTTTAACTGGGCATTTGTTCAACACGGAAGGGTCGTCGTCTTGTGCTTGTGGCATGAAGAAATGACCGAAGTGGATGGCGTCGTCAGCTACTCATGGGACGTTCCATTAAAAGGGAAACATGCTACCGTCGTTCGCCGGATAAAGCAGGCAAATGAGGCGATCCGGGAAGCCTTTGAATCCAATCTCCCGCTTCGAATCATCGTCTGCAGCTCCGCAAACAATGGACCTGACAAGCCCCATCGGGTTGCTGCGCGTTGCCTTGATCCGGAACCCTGGCATGTAGAGTGCCGTCTTGAAAGTGGGGCCGCCACCTTGAGGCGCGGCGCCGGTGCAACCACGGCCGACTATGAAGATCAATTCGATCTTGCCGGACGCGTCGGTGGTCCCACGGAGCGGATCGAGCGGCAGATTTCTGTGTTTATGCGGCGCGCGAATGTTCGTCGGCATGCGCTGAATCGGTCACAAGGTCGTTGTGAGTACTGCGGTCAGCGGGGATTCGGGATGGGCAGCGGTAAAATCTATCTGGAAACGCATCACATCATCCCGCTATACGAAAACGGCGAAGACTCCTCGGAAAACGTGATCGCTTTGTGTCCAAATCATCACCGGGAAGCTCACTACGGCGAAAAAGGAGACGAGATGCGCAATGAAATGCTCAGGAAGATTGCGACTGTCATGAGAGCAACACAGGAGGACGGGTCATGAAATTTCCCAGCCTAGAATCCGTCGGCAATGATTTTGACGCACGCGGGGCAAAGGAACTCGATCTTCCGAAGCTCAAAAGAATCGGCGGAAATTTCATTCTGGAAGGAACCCGTCTTTCCGCGCTTCCGCCTTCCCTCGAACACATTGGCGGTGACGTTTACATCTCCAGCGCAGAACCACAGTCCTTGGCCGATGAACTGATCCAAGCCAAGGCTTCCGGCATATTGAAAGGCAATATCTTTCTGAACAGACTCCCGTATCACGGTGGTCCGGTGAAGCTGATCTGAAGCTCTTGATTCGTCTGCTTGATTCGAAAAGCAGTGGCTTCCGGCACAGACGTCATCTTCTGGCCCACGGGAACAATCATCGCTCCATGGAGTTCGGCACGAGCAGGAGCTTGCCGGTGGTCCGGCCGCTTTCCAGCGCCCGATGCGCATTGGCGGCCTCGCTCAAGGGCAGTGTCTGGTGGATCAGGAGCTGCAGTTCGCCGCTGGTGAGCGCGCCGAACACAGCCGCCGCATGCGCGCGCAGCGCGGCAGGCTCGGCGATGAAGTGGAACAGGCTGGGACGGGTGAGGAACAGCGAGCCGGCCGCCAGCCGCGCGGGATCGACCGGCGGCACCGGGCCGCTGGCCTGACCGAACAGTACCAGCATGCCGCGCAGGGCCAAGGCAGCGAGCGAGGCGTCGAAGGTGGCCGCGCCGATGCCGTCGAACACGGCCCGCACGCCTTTCCCCGCCGTCCATTCTCGGCATGCGGCAAGCACATCCTCATGGCTGCGGTCGATCACGCGCTCGGCGCCGGCCGCGCGCGCCAGCGGTATCTTGTCGGCGTGCCCGACCGTGGTGATGACCCGCGCGCCACGGGCCCGAGCCATCTGGATCAACAGCCGGCCCATGCCGCCCGCACCGGCATGAACCAGCACGGGGTCGCCGGGTGCGAGCGGGCAGGTCTCGGCGGTCAGCACGCGCGCCGTCAGGCCCTGCAGCAGCGCGGCAGCCGCCTGTTCGGCGGTGAGCGCGGCGGGGACCGGCACCAGCCGATCGGCGGCCACGACGATCCGTTCGGCGTAGCTGCCGGGCGCACCCGCCCAGGCCACCCGATCGCCGATCCGCCAGTCGGCGACGCCGGTACCGAGGGCGCGCACCGTTCCGGCCCCTTCCACGCCCGGCGTGAACGGCAACGGCTGCGGATAGAGGCCGCTGCGGTGGTAACTGTCGATGAAGTTGACGCCGGCCGCTTCGACGTCGATGAGCACCGCGCCGGGCGCCGGCGCCGGATCGGGCAGCGTTTCGAGGGCGAGGACTTCCGGGCCCCCGGTCTGATGCATGCGAACGGCTTGCATGGCGGTGCCTCCGGCGGGGAACGGGCTCAGGCCGATTTCAGCAGGGCGGGATCGATGGGCAGGCGGCGGATGCGCACGCCGGTGGCGGCGAAGATCGCGTTGCAGACCGCCGGCGCGATCGGCGGCGTGCCCGGTTCACCCACGCCGCCCGGCGCCTCGCCGCTCGCCACGATGTGGACCTCGACCCGCGGCATCTCGTTCATGCGCAACACCCGGTAGCCGTCGAAGTTGCCTTCGGCCACTCCGCCGTCCCGGATGGTGATGGCCCCGAACAGCGCCGCGCCGAGGCCATAGGCCATGCCGCCCTCCATCTGGGCGCGCACCGTGAGCGGGTTGACGACCTGGCCGCAGTCGACCGCGATCACCACGCGCTGGACGCGCACCGCGCCATCCGGCGCGACTGCGACTTCGGCGACCTCGCCGACGATGCTGCCGAAGGATTCGTGCAGCGCGATGCCGCGCCCCTGCCGCGGCGGCAGCGGCGTGCCCCAGTCGCCGGCCTGAGCCACGCCCTCCAGGACGGCGAGATGGCGGGGATGCCGCGCCAGCAGCCTGCGCCGGAAGGAGACCGGATCTTCGGCGCGCTGCGCCGCCAGCTCGTCGATGAAGCTCTCCACCGCAAAGGCGCTGTGGGAATGGCCCACCGAGCGCCAGAAGCCGAGCGGCACCGCGTAGGGACGCAAGGTCGCGAACTCGACCCGCAGATTGGGGATGGCGTAGGGATTCTCGCGCGCGCCTTCGAAACCCACGAAATCGGGGATCATGCCGGTGGCCAGCGCCACCCCCCGGGCCACCGTGTTCTTGACCAGGCGCGGCGCGCGATTGGGCAGCGCGGCAGGCGTCAGGTCGGGAGCGGCCTGGGCGATGATCGAGG
>PKCW01000134.1 GCA_002862965.1 Pseudomonadota bacterium | reverse complement strand
CGAAGGGGTCAGCCCCGGTGACGTAGTGGCCGAGCAGCCAGGCAAACATCATGACCGTGAGGGCACAAACGACCTGAGAGGCGTATTGCAGCGGATAGAAGATCCACGCCTGCGCGTAGGTGTAGGTTCCTTCATCCTTGCCAAAGAACAGGTCGCCCAGAAAAATGAAGGCCCCCATGAACACGGCGAACACCGCGATGACCGGCCCGCCGACGAAGAACAGGCCCAAGGCGACCAATGACATGGCCGGGAAAAGAAAAAATCGTCCGTATTTCCAGATGGCATTCAGCGCGTTCATGGCGCTCGTCTCCTCATGATTCGATTTTCCGGATCGGATATCCGATCTCGTCGTTACATTCGACCGCTCGGCTTGGCAACCGTTCAATGTCTGAAACATATGTCAGCCATTCGCCAGACCGATCGTTCAATGGTAAGCGATTCCACACCGCAATGACATGCGTCAAAGTGTCGCATCGCCCTCGGAGCCTCACGGAGCACTTCATGGCCCCACATCAAGTCGTTTTCGCCCATGGCCGCGACAGCGGGCCCTGGGGAACCAAGATCACCGCGCTGGCCGCGATCGCCCGCGCGGCCGGCTGGGCGGTCGTGAGCCCCGATTACACGCACACGACCGATCCGCAAGCGCGCCTCACCCAGTTGCTGGCCTTGGCGCCGCGCCCGGCGGGTCATCTGGTCCTGGCCGGCAGCAGCATGGGCGGCTACGTGAGCGCCGCAGCCAGCAATGCCCTGCGCGCCAGCGGCCTGTTTCTGATGGCGCCCGCGCTCTACTTCGCCGGCTACGGCCTCGACGCCCCGGTGCAGGCGCCCTGCCGCGCCGTGGTGCATGGCTGGCGCGATGCCGTGGTGCCGGTGGAGGTCGGCATCCGTTTCGCCCGCGAACATCGGGCCGAGCTGTTCGTCCTCGATGACGATCACGCCCTCACCGGCCAGATGGCCCTGCTCGGCGCCCTTTTCGCGCATTTCCTGGACACCGTCGCCCGCACGCCGCTGCCGCCCGCAACAGTTCGCTGACGCCATGCCGATGACAGAAGCACTGACAGGAGCCCCTGAGGCAACGGCATGCGCCCGAAGAAGCGGTGAACGCGCAAAGCGAATCAGCGGCACCGGAGCACTTCAAACCCCGTTGCCTGTGCATCGATCTGGAAGTCGGCATCGAGGATCGGCGCATCCATCAATTCGCCGCGATCCGGGGCGATACCGGGGCGTCGCTGCGATACCGCGGCGACGATCTGGGCGCCGCACTGGCCCGACTCGATGACTTGGCCGAAGGCGCCGCCTTCGTCCTGGGTCATAACCTGATCGCCCACGACCTGCCGCATCTGGCCGCCGCATGCCCGGATCTGCGCCTGCTGCGTTTGCCCGCCGTCGACACCCTGCGCTTGAATCCGCTGGCGTTTCCGCGCAATCCCTATCACCACCTGGTCAAGCACTACCAGGACGGCCCGCTGCAGGGGGACCGGGTGAACGACCCCGAGCAGGACGCGCGCCTGACCCTCGATCTGTTTCGGGATCAGCTTGCGGCCCTGCGAGGATGCCAACAGGCAAACCCGGACCTGATGCTGGCCTGGCACGGCCTGACCACCTCCACCGACGAGCGCTCGGGCCTGACGGCGTTGTTTGCAGCGGCGCGCCACGCACCGCGTCCTTCCTCGCTCGAAATCCGGAATGCCGTCCGCCGCCTGTTGACCGACCGCGCCTGCCGCTCGGCGGCCGAGTGCGTCATCGCCGATGACGTGACCCAGGGCTGGAATCTCGCCTATGCGCTGGCCTGGCTCTCCGTGGCAGGCGGCAATTCGGTCATGCCGCCATGGGTGCGGCATCGGTTTCCAGGCACCAGCCAACTGATTCGGCAGTTGCGCGATGCGCCCTGCAGCGCGCCCGAATGCATCTGGTGCCGCACGCGCCACGACGCCCGGCATGAACTGAACCGCTGGTTCGGCTTCGAGCAATTCCGCCCCCAACCAGCGGCCCCGAACGGGCGCTCCTTGCAGGAAGCCATCGTCGCAGCGGCGATGCAGGGCGAGCACGTGCTGGGAATCCTGCCGACCGGAACCGGCAAATCGATCTGCTATCAGATCCCGGCGCTGTCACGCTACGACAAGACCGGCGCGCTGACGGTCGTCATCTCGCCGCTGGTGGCGCTCATGGCCGATCAGGTTGCGAATCTCGAAGCGCGCGGCATCGGCAGTTGCGCCACGCTGAACGGCCTGCTGTCCATGCCCGAGCGCGCCGATGTGCTCGAGCGCATCCGGCTGGGGGATGTGGCCATCCTGATCATCGCGCCGGAGCAATTGCGCAACCACAGCCTGCGCAAGGCCCTGACGCAGCGCGAACTGGCCGGCTGGGTGCTGGACGAGGCGCATTGCCTCTCCAAATGGGGGCACGACTTTCGGCCGGATTACCGCTACGTCGGCCGCTTCATCCGCGAACATGCCGGCGAGGCACCCTTGCCGCCCGTGCTGTGCCTCACCGCGACGGCCAAGCCCGATGTGGTCGCCGAGATCGTCCAGTATTTTCGCGCTGAAATGGGCGTTGCCCTGCAGGTGCTGGACGGCGGCGCCGAGCGGCGCAACCTCGATTTCGTGGTGGTCGAAACGACGCCCGCGACCAAGTTCCCCCATGTCCACGAGATCCTGACGAGCGACCTGCCGCCCGATGGCGTCGGGGGCGCCATCGTCTACTGCGCCAGCCGCCGCCAGACCGAGGAGCTGGCTGCCTTCCTGCAGGAAAAGGGACACGCCGCAGCCGCCTTTCACAGCCGGATTCCGCCGGAAACCAAAAAGGACCTGCAGCGGCGCTTCATCGGCGGTGAGCTGCGCGTCATGGTGGCCACCAACGCCTTTGGCATGGGCATCGACAAGCCCGACGTGCGTCTGGTACTGCACGCCGACATTCCCGGCTCGCTGGAAAACTACGTGCAGGAGGCCGGTCGCGCGGGGCGCGATCAGCAGCCCGCCCGCTGTGTCCTGCTATACGCGCCGGATGACGTGGAGCGGCAGTTCAGCCTGTCGGCCCACAGCCGCTTGTCGCAGAGGGACATCCAGGCCGTCCTGCGCGCCGTCCGCAAGCTGGACCGCAAGAAGCGCGGCCGCGGAGAAATCGTGGCCACGGCTGGCGAAATTCTTGCCGAAGATCCGGACGGCGACTTCGCACGCGATCACAACACCGACGACACCCGCGTGCGCACCGCGCTGGCCTGGCTGGAGGAATCGGGTCTCCTGACGCGAGAGGAAAACCGGGTTCAGGTGTTTCCCTCCTGTCTGCGGGTCGCCGGTCTGGAGGAGGCCCGGACGCGCATCGCAAGGAAAATCGACCTGGAACCTTATCGGCAGGCGCTGCTGACCCTCGCCGAAACGCTGCTGCATGCAGACGCCGACGAGGGGATCTCCACCGACGAGCTGATGGGCATCGCCGGGATGAATGCCGCGCAATTGCGTGCGGCGCTGTGCGATCTGGAACGCCTCGGTATCGTCGGCAACGACACGGTGATCACGGCCTTCCTGCACGCGGGCGTCGAACATTCCTCGCGCCGGCGTCTGGAGAGTGC
>PKCW01000148.1 GCA_002862965.1 Pseudomonadota bacterium | reverse complement strand
CCCGGAGAATCGGGATGATCAAGCGTTTCAGCGCCGAGCCGATAGCGCGCAGCCCTTGATCTATATCTCTCTGGGCAGCGTCCACAACCAGAAACTCGATTTCTACCGGCAGTGCCTGTCGGCGTTTGCCGACCTGCCCTGCGAGGTCGCCATGTCGGTCGGCAAACAGACCGACATGGCCGAACTCGGCGATATCCCGGCGAACATCCACGTGTATCCCTGGGTGCCCCAGCTCAAGGTGCTCCAACAGGCCAGTCTGTTCATCAGCCCTGGCGGCATGAACAGCATCAACGAGAGCCTGCTGTTCGGCGTCCCCCTGTTGATGGTGCCGCAGCAGATCGAGCAGGCTTACAGCGCCCGCCGCATCCAGCAACTGGGTGCTGGCCGCTGCCTGCGCCCGGGGCGGGTCACGCCGGCACGCCTGCGCGAGATGAGCAGCGCGATGCTGGCCGATGCGTCTTACCGGGAACAGGCGAAGGTGCTTGGTGAATCGGTGCGCGCCGGCGGGCACCAGCGCGCTGCGCAGTTGATCCTTCAACACATCCATGGCGCCGAACGACTCGGCCAGCGCGTGCTGGCGGCATGAGCCACACCCTGCACGGGACGGCCACCGGCCGTCCCGTCACTCACAGTGCCGCGATTGCGACTAAAATAATAAATTTGTTCAGGCGAGATCATCATGAAGTTACCGATCGATCCGGGGTTCCCCGCTCCCGGTGAAGATGGCCCGTTTCTGCCCCAACTCACCTCGACCGTTGCCAGGCCCGTGTTCATCATGGGGTTGCACCGCTCGGGCACGACGTTCCTCTACGACTCACTGGCGCGCTGTTTTCCATTGGCCAATCTCAGTCTGTACCACCTCTTCTATTACGACCGACTCCTGAAGAATCACGCCGAGGGCGGCGAGCACCGTGACCGTGATCGGCTGAACGCACTGTTTCGAGGACTGGGAATCACCGATCGCAAGCTCGATGCCGTGTATGTGGACGATCGCATGGTCGAGGAATACGGCTGGATGCTGCGCAACCACAGCTTCAGCATGAAAGTAACTTCACGCAACCAGTTGTTTTTGCATGAGGTGTGCCGAAAGTTGCAGGTCGTCACCCCCGGGGCCCAAGCCGTGTTGCTGAAGAACCCTTGGGACACGGGCAATGCCCGTAACATCCTGGAATGGTTTCCCAATGCACGATTCATCTACATTACGCGCGATCCCATCTACATCCTCAACAGCCAGATCAACGCCGCGATTTCCCTGCTTTCCGGGAGCCAGCCCTTCCAGACCCTGCTGGTCGACAACTTCAAGACCGTGTTCGGCAAAGGGAGCCTGAGTGCTGTCTATGCCGGCTGGAAGCTGCTGCGGGGCGTCAAGGTGCTGACCGGAAACCGGCCTTTTGAAGCCGTCATTCGACCATTCGCGGCGAAGGCGGTGGAGCGCCAACTGGCGGCCTACTACCGCGATCTGGAAGAGCTGCCCCCCGAAAGCGTTTATGCGCTCGACTATCAGTCCTTCAACGAACGTCCGCAGGATCATCTGCGAGCGTTGGCGGTCTTTCTGGACCTGCCATTCGTGACGGATCCCAGCCAGATCCAGCCAAAGCCGCGCAAAGGTCATCTCAAGGGACCTCTTCAGGACTACGAACCGCGCTTCATGAACCGCCTCAAGCAGCGAATCCCGCAACTGCTGCGTTCATCGCAACCTTGAGAAAATCGATGGCGGACACGTCGAGCGCCGACATTCCACGGCCATCGCGGCGCCGATGGCGCCGGGCCTTGCTGATGCTGTCGGTCATCGTGGTGGTCGTCATCGTGGGGCGCCGGATCGGCGGGGACTTCACCGGGAACCGCGTCGCCGATGTCCTGGACTGGATACGCAGTCATCATGCGGCCGTGTCTCCCTTCGGCCCTGTGGCGTTCTATGCCGCAGGCTCCGCCATCATCGTCGCCAACGTGCCGACCATCGTCGTCATCGCCTGTGCCGCGGTGCTCTACGGCAGCGCCGGCGCGGCGGTCATGGGCATGGCCTGCCTGCTGACCGCGGCGGTCATCATCCACTCGGTCAGCCGGGTATACGGACGCTCGCTGATCGCGCCCCACCTCGCGCGATTCCTGCCCATGCTCGAGCGTCACTTCGCACAGCGCGGACTGCACACGGTGGCGCTGGCGCGATTGATGTTCTTTGCCTTTCCGCCGAGCAACTGGGCCCTCGCCGTCATGAACATCCGGCTGCGCGACTATCTGCTGGGCACCTTCCTCGGCGCCATCCCGCATGTGATCATGTGGGCTTGGGTCGGTGTCGCGGCGGTGGACATGCTGAGCGGCCGGACGAGGTTCTCGTGGAGCGACCCCGAGGTATGGGCCCCGCTCGCCGCAGGCGCCGCCCTGACCGTCTTGAGCGTCCTGCTGCAGCGCCGCGCCCGCCGCCCGTCGGCTTGACCCCGCGCGGGGCTTGGGCCAGTCTGGGCTTCCGCTCGCCTTGGGGACATCCCCATGAACCATTCCCTCCCCACCAACCGCCTGATCCACGAAAGCAGCCCCTATCTTCGACAGCACGCCCACAACCCGGTCGACTGGTATCCGTGGGGCCCTGAGGCGCTCGATCGCGCCGCCGGGGAAGATCGCCCCATCCTGCTCTCCATCGGCTATTCGGCCTGCCACTGGTGCCATGTGATGGAGCGCGAATCCTTCGAAGATCCGGAAACCGCTGCCCTGATGAATGGCCTTTTCATCAACATCAAGGTGGATCGGGAGGAACGCCCCGACCTCGATCGGCTCTATCAACTGTCCCATCAGATCCTGACGCAGCGTGGCGGCGGCTGGCCGCTGACCGTCTTTCTGACCCCGGACGATCACGTGCCGTTTTTCGCCGGGACCTACTTCCCACCCGAACCGCGACATGGCCTGCCCGCTTTTCGCGAATTATTGAACCTCCTGTCGCGTCTCTACCGTGAGCGCCGCGCGGACGTCCGGGCGCAGAACCTGGAACTGAAAGCCGTCCTCGAGGCGCTGAACCCCGCTCCGGCTGCAACCGCGCTGGACGAAACGCTGCTGACGGGGTGGGACACCGCCATGGCGCAATGGCAGGACTCCGAACACGGGGGCTTCGGCCACGGCGCCAAGTTTCCGCACGTCCCCGCGTTGTCCCTGTTATTGCGCCGCCTGCCGCCGCAAACAGGCCCTGCGCACCTGGATACGCCATACACCTTCCTGCGCAACAGCCTCGATGTCATGGCGCTGCGCGGCTTGTGGGACCATGTCGGCGAGGGATTTTTCCGCTACACGGTCGACCCGGCGTGGCAGATCCCGCATTTCGAGAAGATGCTCTACGACAACGCCCAGTTGCTGGCGCTGTACAGCGATGCCGCGGCCGTCTTCGGCGACAGCCTCTATCGCGACCGCGCGCTCGGCACGGCGCGCTGGGCCCTGAACGACATGCAGGACAGGGCGGGCGGCTTTTACGCCAGCCTGGATGCGGACAGCGCGGGCGAGGAAGGCGCCCATTACCTCTGGCGCCGCGAAGCAGTGGCGGCGGCGGTCGGCCCCGATTCATGGCCCTGCTGCGCCACGGCCTGGGGATTGGACGCCTCTCCCAACTTCGAGCAGCGGGCCTGGCATTTGCAACTGTCCCGGTCGCCGGCATCGCTCGCGCAGGAACAGGGCCTGCCGCTGGCGAC
>PKCW01000322.1 GCA_002862965.1 Pseudomonadota bacterium | reverse complement strand
GGAGGGCGACCGCCAACTGCTCGGGGGTCATGTCCACGCCGATCACGCGACCGGATTCGCCGACCAGGCGCGAGAGCAAGTAGACGTCGCGGCCGGTGCCGCAGCCCAGGTCGAGCACGGTCCTGCCTTCCAAGGCCGGCGGCAGCGGCGAGCCGCAGCCGTAGAACCGGTCCTTCACTTCGGGATGGACATCGTCGAGCAAGGCCCGCAAGGCAGACGGCATGGCCTCGGCCGGGCAGCACGCCCCGGTCTTGAGATCGCGCGAGGACTGGAGCACGTCGCCGTAATAGTGGCGGATGTCACTGTGGATGTTGTCGTCGTGGGAGGTGGTCAGGTTCATGCGGTGTCCCTCAGGAAGTGATCTGTGCGGTGCCGAATGCGATCAGCGCGGCTACGGGCAGGGTGAAGCACCACGCCAGCAGGATCTGGCGGATCATCGCGGCGTGGCCGCCACCGTTGCTGGCCGCCACGCCGAACAGGGCTCCGGTGCTGACGTGCGTGGTGGACACCGGCATGCCGAAGCGCGAAGCGCCCATCACCAGCAGTGCCGTGACGAGGTTGCCACCGAGGCCTTCGCCCGCATCCATCCGGGTGACCTTGTGGGCGAGCGTGTCGGCGACCCGGCGTGATGCCAGCAGGCCGCCGGCTGCCATGGCCGTCACCACCGCCGCCGAGGCCGAGCCCACGCCCAGGCCGCTTCCCGCCACAGCCAATGCGGCGATCTTCGGCGTGTCGTTCAATCCGCGCGCAAAGCTGACCGCGGCGGCACTGAGCAGATGGGTATTGTCGAGCCAACGCCGCACGGGCAGCACCGTCACGCTGCGGCCGGGCGCCGGCTGGCATTGCGGTGCATCCTCGGTGGCCACGGCGAGCGCGGTGCGATCGATCGCCAATGCCGTGCCCATGTGGCCCACTTCGATCTCGCTGCAGACGCAGGGCTCGCCGTGCGCCGAGGGCGCGCGCAGCCGCCGCAGCAGCGGCACCAGCGCGAATGCGAACACCAGCGCGACCAGCGGCGAGATCAGCAGCGGCGCCAGCATCGCTTTGATCGCGGTCCCGACGGCCACCTGCTGCATCACCATCGCCACGCCTGCGCCCAGCAAGCCGCCGAGCAGGGCATGGGTGGTGGAAACCGGCATGCCGGTCCACGTGGCCAGCCAGATGGTCATGGCCGCACCCACGCCCACCGCCAGCAGGAACGGCACCGAAGTGGTGATCTCCTGCGGCACGATGCCTTTGCCACTGAAGGCCGCCAGCAATCCGTTGGCGAGGAAGATCGACACCACGCCACCGGCCGCGGTCGCGATCGTGGCCAGCATGATCGCACCGCGATGGCCGATCACGCCGGAGCCGACGAGCGTGGCCGCGCCCTTGATGTTGTCATTGGCCCCGTTGGCGGCGGCCAGTGTCAGGGTGACCAGAATCAGCAGGATCAGTGACATGCCGTAAAGCTCCTCAGTAAGGGAAGGGGGTTGGTGCAGCGCCGGGTATCGCCCGGTCGCCCCGACACCAGCGGACGAACTCGACGACATCGAAGCCGAGGGAAATGCTGTTGACCGCGATGAGCGCGACGGCCAAGCCGGTTTCGGCCGGACTCATGGGGCGTCCACGCAACAGCCAGATGACGAGCAACGTCACCAGCGGTATCCAGGCCACCAGGTGGGGCACGGACATCAGACGTGAAAGACCGCGCTCGGCGAGCATGATCGGCAGGCCGCCGAGCATCACCACGAGCGTCGCCATCGCCGCCGCCCGGCCGGTCGGTGTGTCCAGCAACAGGAACGGCATCAGGTTGACCGGGACCAGCACGCACGCCATCCACAGTTGCACCCAACGCGGCATGGCGCGGAACGAGTGCAGGCAATCGGCCAGTCGCGACTTCATGGCTGCCTCCGGTTCAAGGACCAGTCGTAGTCCAGGTAGGTGATCGGCAGCTGTCCCCGGCGCAGTCGACCGCTGGCACCCGCGTCCAGGCCCAACGCATCCGGGTAGCGCGCAAGGAACGCATTCACGCCGCCCTGAGTGGCAAAGTCGCGTCCGTACCAGTCGAAGATCTTCGATATCTGCAAGGTCCCGGCATCCAGGCGATTGCGCGAACGGTCGCGCAGGAAGCGCCGGGTCTGGTCCTCCAGTTGCGTGCGAAGACGCGGGCCGAGATAGGCTTCCGGCCGCAGGGCAGGGCATCCCACCGACGCGCAGTTGACCGCGAAGTGGATGCGCGGATCGTCGTAACCGGGATCACCGCGAAGCAGGCCGTGTTCGATGTCGTCGAGGCTGCGCGTCTTGCCGAGCAGCGGAACGTACGCCTGCTTCCAGGGCGAACTGAGCAGCCCGCCAAGCTCCTTGATCGACCGCAGCTTCGGATAGCGGGTCAGGATCAATTGCACCGTGGCGGCGTTGTAGGCATTGATCAGGAACGCTTCGCGCTCGGCCTGCGGCCATTGCCGGAATTGCGCTTCGGTGACCGTTGACAATGACTGCAGGTAACCGCGCAGCGCGGCCGAGTCGCGGGCGAGGCCGGCGTAGTCCACCGTCGTCGCCGTCCCGGCGGCGTTCCAGGCGACGTGGGTCGACAGCAAGCGGCTCCAGGCGGCGTGGGACGGATCGTAGGCCGCCGGCGCGGCGATCACGTCGAAAGCCGACAGCCAGAACAGCAGTGCGAGCAGCAGACGCATGACGATCAACTCCGTTGCCAGGCGAAGTAGCGTTCGGCCCAGCGCAGCGCGCCCTGCGGCGCGTGGGCGCGCTTCCACACGCCGGCCGCGTATTTGCTGGCCTCGCTCATGGTCGGATAGGTGTGGATCGTGCCGAGCAGCTTGTTCAGGCCGATGCCGTGCTTCATCGCCAGAACGAATTCAGCAAGCAGGTCGCCGGCATGCTCGCCGACGATGGTCGCGCCGAGGATGCGGTCCTTGCCCGGCGTTGTGAGCACCTTGACGAAACCATGATCGGCGGAGTCCGCGATCGCGCGGTCCAGGTCGTCGAGGCCGTAGCGGGTGACCTCCACGGCGATGCCCTGCGCCCGCGCCTCGTCCTCTGACAGGCCGACGCGGGCCACTTCCGGCTCGGTGAAGGTGGCCCACGGGATCACGCGATAGTCCGCCTTGAAGCGCCACAGCGGCGCCAGCAACGCATTGACCGACGCATACCAGGCCTGGTGCGCGGCGACGTGGGTGAACTGGTAGGGGCCGGTCACGTCGCCGGCGACCAGGATGTTGGGGAAGTTGGTGCGCATGAAGGCATCGGCGCTTACGGTGCCGCGGGGATCGATCTCGACACCCAACTCCTGCAATCCGAATCCATGCACGTTGGCCTTGCGTCCCAGCGCCAGCAGCAGGCGATCGAAGGCGAGCGCGACTTCCTTCCCGTCCCGCTCGCACACGAGGCGGCCGCCTTCGCCATCGCGTTCCACGCGCAGCGCCTTGCAGCCGGTCATGACGTGGATGCCTTCTTCGCGGAAGCGCGACTCCACTTCGCTGGCGGCATCGGCGTCCTCGCGCGGCAGCAGCCGCGGCGCCATCTCCACCTGCGTCACTTCACTGCCGAAACGCGCGAACGCCTGGCTCAGTTCGCAACCGATCGGGCCTCCGCCCAGCACCAGCAACCGCTTCGGCAGTGCGCGCAGGTTCCACAGCGTGTCGGAGGTGAGGTAGTCGATGGTGTCCAGACCGGGAAGCGGCGGCACCAG
>PKCW01000076.1 GCA_002862965.1 Pseudomonadota bacterium | reverse complement strand
CGGAATCGCTGACGGCCACCAGCCGGTGTTCCCCGATGGCCACCTGGCGCTGCCCCGCATCTCCGGTATACCGAACGGTGCCGCCGGCTTCACGTACGAAAGGAATCTGCCGGCTCTGATCGCCGCCGAAGAGATAGTCGCCGTTGGCGTCACGCTGGTTGGCGACCTGCAGCAACTGGTCATGCAGCGTCTTCAGCTCGGTCGCGATGGCCTCGCGGCTGAGGCCGTCCTGAGCGGCGGTGTTGGCCGCCAGCGCCAGGTCCCGCGCCCGCAGCAGAATGTCGCTCAAAGTCGCCAACGCGCCTTCCTCGGCCTGCAGGCGACTTTCGGCCAGATCGCCATTGCGTCCGAAGGTCGCGAGCCGCTCCAGCGCGCGATCGAGTGCCAGCGTCCGCACGGCGGCGGTCGGATCGTCGGCGGGCGCGAGCAGGCGCTGGCCGGTCGCCAGTTGCTGCTGCGTGCGGGCGAGCTGACTCTGCTTGTCCAGCATGGCCTGCACCAGCTGGTTTTGGGCTTGGGCAGTTGCGATGCGCATGCTTACCTCCGCACGGCGTCCAACAAGGTCTGGAACAGGTTGTCGGCTGTGGCGATGACCTGCGCGGCGGCTTGATAGGCCTGCTGAAAGCGCAGCATCTGAGCGGCTTCTTCATCGAGATTCACGCCGGCGACCGCCTCGCGCGCCGCCACGGCCTGGTCGGCGAGCAGGCGCTGGGTGTCGCGCCCGAGGCTCGCCTGACGGCTGCGATTGGCGACCTCCCCCACGAGGCTATCGTAGCGCTCGCCGTAGGTGGCGCTGCCGCCCTCCAGGAGACCCTGCGACTGCAGCGCGGCGAGCGCGAGGGCGTTGCGATTGTTGCCCACGCCGCCGCTGTTGGCGGACACGGTGAACTGGTCGCCGGCCTGTGGCGCGCCCTCCAGACGGACCTGCCAGCCGTTGAGGGCGATGGGCCCACCGGCAGTGTAGGCATAAGTGCCGGCACCGTTGATGGCATAGGTCGTTGGGGTGAGAAACTCGAGGTTCACGGTGTCCAGCAGCGCCGGGTCGGTCGGATCGACCACCGTCCCCGAATCGATCTGTCCCGTGCCCGTGTTGCCGAGCGCGGCGCCGGTGCGAATCGGACTGGCCGCCGCAAGCGCGCGGGGGTCATCGAGCGCCACGCTCAGGCCGCCCGCCGCCCCGGCGGTCGGCTGGATCAGGAAGCGGTCACCGGCAGCCGGTGTGCCCGTCACGTCGAGCGTGAAGCCGTCCAGGGCCAGCGGCAGGCTGCCCGTGGTCCGCGCGCCGTCCGCCAGGCGAGTGATTTCCCATTGGCTACCGTCGTAGCGCGCCTGGTAGTCGGAGATCGTCACCGCCTGGGCATCGTCGATGGTGGCCGCGAGGCTCGCATCCCCGCCGTTGTCCCGATGCGGCCGGACCGCCGGCGCAGTGACGGCAAACACATCGCCGCCCAGTTGGCCGTCGAGATCCATGCCCATGCGGTGTTGTTCATTGACCGTGCCTGCCACGCCCAGGGCCAGCTGCCCGAGACTGTTGCGGGCCACGTCGAGGGTTTCGCTGCGAAAGGCGAGCGCGCCGCCGAGACTGCCGCCGGTGATCTGGTTGCTGATCAGCGGCCCCATCGCGCTGCCGTAGGCGACTTCGAGCCGCGCGGGATCATAGGCATTGGTGACCGTTGTCAGCGGCGTTGCGGTTTTTCCCACGACCAGCGCCTGACCGGTGCCGACGAAGACGTTGACCGCGCCGTCGTCCTGCGCCACGGTCTGGACCGCGACTTTCTCTCCCAACTGCCGCAGCGCCTCATCGCGCGCATCGAGCAGATCATTGGGCGGTGCGCCGTTGGCGCGGCTCTGGGCCAGCGCGATCTGGCCATTGAGTTCAGCGACGTTCGCCGACAGCCGATTGATGTCGGTCACGTCCTGGGCGATCTGCTGGTTGACGTCCGTCTGTAGCTGATCGAGTTGGGTGTCGAGCGCATTGAAGCGATCGGCAAGCAGGTCGGCATCGGTCAGCACGACCTGTCGCTCGGGGATGCCGGCCGGGTTTTCCGCCAGCAGCTCGAGGTCGTTGAAGAACTGCGACAGCATGGGCGAGACCGAGGTTCCCTGGGCGCCGAGCAGGTTGTCGAGACGGGTCGCGAAGGTGGCATAGCGATCCATCTGCGCCGCAGCACTGCCCGTGCTGCGCACCTGCTCGGTCAGCAGCTGATCGTAGCTGCGCCGCACGGTCTGGCTGTTGACGCCCGTGCCGATGTAGAAATCGCCCTGCATCTCGGCGGGCCGCGTCCCGAGCTCGACGCGCTGCCGACTATAGCCCGGCGTGGCGACGTTGCTGATGTTGTGACCGGTGGTGGTCAGGGCATTCTGGAAGGCCAGCAGCCCGGATACCCCTGAGGAAAACATGTCGGCCATGACAACGCGCTCCGATCAGACCAGGCTCGCGCCCGGCTCCGGTTGATCCAGATCGGCCATGCGGGTCGCCATGATGCGCTTGATCTTCGCCGCGTAGCCGGGGTCGGTGGCATAACCGGCGCGCTGCAGTGCGTCGGCAAAGCCGCTGTGGTCGTCGCCTGCGTCCAGCGCCTGCTGATATCGCGGATTGTCTTTGAGCAGACGGGTGTAATCGGCAAAGGCGTCGGACAAGGAGTCGTAGGCGCGGAAGCGTTCCAGGCGCCGCTCGCTGGCGGCGCCGGAATACTCCAGCGTGGATACCCGCACGGCGTCGCCGGTCCAGTTCTTGCCCGCCTTGATGCCGAACAGGTTGAAGCTGGGCCGGCCGTCGGGATGACGGATCTGTTGTTTGCCCCACCCGCTCTCCAGTGCCGCCTGCGCCAACAGCACCTTGGGCGATACGCCCAACTCTGCGCCCGCCTGCTGCGCATGAGGCCAGAGCGCGCGGATGAAGTCCTCGGGCGAGCGCGGCGGCCAGTCGACGGCCGCCGCGCCAGCGAGGTCCGGCGCGGCTCGCGCCGGCCGGACAGGAGCCGGCGGCGAGTGCTGCGGCGCGGGGGGTGGCTGCGGCGGACCATCGAGCCCCGAGCGGACCTCCTCGGCTACGGCGAGCGGGGCGGGGATGCTCGAGGCAATCTTCTCCGGCCCGGCCGGCATCAACGTTTGCGGGGGTCGCATCAGGGCCGGCCGGTTCAGCGTCAGCCGCTGAAAGGGATCGGATGCCATCGCGGGGAGTTCGGATGGCGAGCGGGTAGGACGCGGCAACGAGGTGGGATGGCCCGGGTTGGTGAGGGCCTGACCGATGCCGAGTCCCGGGCCTTGGGCCAACTGTTGACTGATCTGGGTATCGAACAGGTCCTGATAGAAACGGCTCTGGTCCGAATCGGCCACGCCCGGACTGAGGGTGGCGCTGCGCATGTTCTTGAGCATGATCTGGATGAAAAGCGACTCGAACTGTCGACCCACCTCGGCGCGACCCTCGTCCGGCGCATCGCGCAACTCCCGGCGCAGGGTGTCGAGGTTTTTCGGATCGGCGGCCAGGCCGGGGGAGAACGGAATCATGTAAACATCCTCGCGTCAGATGACGACCAGTTCGGCGCGCAAGGCGCCCGCTTCCTTGAGCGCTTCCAGGATGGCAACCAGATCCCCGGGCGCTGCACCGACTTCGTTGACGGCGCGCACGATCTCGGCCAGGTGCTCCTTGCTGCTGCTGCTGCTGCTGCTGCTGCTGCTGTTCATGC
>PKCW01000106.1 GCA_002862965.1 Pseudomonadota bacterium | reverse complement strand
CGTCCTGCTCCGAGCCCACCGTGGCTCGGCGCGACGACTTCCGGTGCGATGACGAATCGCTCGAGTGTTACGAGCTGGCATTGCGCGATGGCGAGGCACTGGTGATGCACGGCTGGATCTTCGAAGGCGACTGAGTGCCCAGGCCCGATTTCCTCATCATCGGCGCGCAGAAGGCCGGCACCAGCTGGCTGGCTCATAACCTGGCGCAGCATCCCCACCTCTATCTGCCGGCGGAGGAACTGCACTTCTTCGACAAGTCGGCGCGCTTCGCGCGCGGCCCGGCCTGGTACGAGGCGCAGTTTGCGCCGCCGCCGGGGGTGACCTGCGTCGGGGAGAAAACGCCGGACTATCTGTGGAGCGACGAGCGGGGCGGTGAGGATCACACGCCCGGAATCGCCGAGCGCGTCCATGGGACCTATCCCGACCTGCGGCTGATCTGCGTGCTGCGCGACCCGGTCACACGCGCCGTCTCGGCGGCGCGCCACCTGCTGCAGACCGGCCGGGTGCGCCCGTCCACCCCGCTGGACGCCCTTCTGATCGGTGACCAGCGGGCGCTCGCCGAACCCCACGGCGTGCTCGCGCACGGCTTCTATGCCCGGCAGCTGCGGCGCTACCTCGCCTTGTTCGGGGCCGGGCGGCTGTGCATCCTGTTCTACGAGGACGACCTGCGTGACGAACCGCTGGGCACCCTGCAACGGGTTTGCCGCTTTCTCGGGGTCGACGGGGATTTCGGGTTCCCCGATCGGTCACGGCGGATCAACGAACTGGGGTTGAGCCGCCGGGGGCTGGCGCTGGCCTATGGATTGCCGTGGCTGGGCCGACCCATCCGCGCCCTCGATCGCCGCTGGGCCACGCCTTACCGGCCGGAGGCCGCGCCGCCCACCCTTGCCACCCTGGCGAGGCTGTACGCCCCTGCCAATGCCGAGCTGTTTGCGCTGCTGGGCCGGTCGGCGTCGAACTGGCGCATGTCCTAGAATGACCCATCCTGGGCATCGGTGGAGGGGCCGTGGAATTTGCCTGTGACGTCGACATCGATGCGCCGCCCGAGTGCATCTTCCCGTGGCTGGAGGAGCCGGCCCGGATGCAGCAGTGGGTCCAGGGGCTGGAGCATTCGGAGTATCTCGCGCCGATCGACGCGCCGGTGGTGGGGACGCGGTTTCGCCAGCGCATGCGCGAAATGGGCCGGACGGTCACCTACGACGGCGAAGTGGTCCAGCGCGAGCCGCCCGGCGTTCTGGGCGTCGTCCTGACGCATCGCCGCTTCGAGATGCGCATCGCCTATCGGCTCGGTGCGCGCGCCGGCGGGACCCATCTGCGCTACGCTTTGCACTTGCGGGCGCTCGACAGTACCGTGGCGCGGATGGAGCGGGCGCTCGGCTGGATGCTGGAACGCGGCGCCCGCCAGCAGCTCGCCCGGCTCAAACGGTGCGTGGAAGACGAGCTTGCCTCGGACGACAAGAACCGGAAAAGCAGTCTATAGTGTGGAGGTCAAGCCGGCCGCTGCATTCAGCCTTTGCCGGCAACGTTCATCACCCCGTGGAGAGACGGGCAAGGGATTGCGCAATACGAAGTGATACGGCGTCGGCACCGCGGGTCTCCTCCCATGCCGGCGCACACAACAACGCCCCAGGGATTCGGGGGCCAGCACCATGATGGGTAGAAGGAGATGTCCGCGATGATGCAAAGAATGATGAAGGGGCTGCTCGTGGCCTGCGCGCTGACCGTGGCCGGCTGTGCGTCCGACAAGCCGAATGTCAGCTACGAGGTGCCACAGCAAAAGGTCTTGAATGGGACGCACAAGCGCGTCGCACTGTTCACGCTCGACGAGCCGGCGGTCTATGACGTCCGCATCTACCGTTACCCCGGCCCGGATACCCCGGGCATCACGCTGCCGGGCCGCATCGTCGGCACGACGGTGACGGCCGCAGGACGCCAGGCGGATACCGCCAGCCGGACCCTGCAACTGACCCAGGCCATCAAGGAGTGGAACTTCAACATCGGGCGCCAACTCACGGACGACGTGAAGAAGCGGATCGAAGCCAACGGCTATGCGGTCGAGGAAGTGCATACCAGCGATCATCGGCACACGACGGCCTATCGCAATCACAAGTATCTGGGCACCTACCCCGCGGTCAGCCAGCCGGTCGATGCCTATCTGCACGTGTATATCGAGTTCGCCGGCTATACGGCTCCGACGCCGAGCGAGCCGTACACGCCGACGCTGGAAGTGTTCATGGATCTGGTCGATCCCCAGACCAAGGCGCGTGAGTACGCCGCCAGCCTGGTCTACGGCGGTCCGGTCCCGGTCAGCGACGCCAACAACACGCCGTCCGACCCCAAATACACGGTCCGCGACTTCGCATGGCTGTGTGCCGGACCCGAGGCCTGCGAAGAGAACCCGGCCGTCAAGGGCTTGCGGGCAGCCTCCGAAGGCGTGGCCCAGATGGTCGAGCGGCATTTGTTCGCCAAGGCCCAGCCGCGCGCAGTGGCGCCCTGATCGATCGAAGCTCAAATGAAAACGGGCCCTGCGGGGCCCTTTTTCATGGGGTTGGCCGGGCGCCGATCAGGATGCGGACCGCCTGCGTATCCAGTGCTGGAAGCGCAGGTCATGGCCGTTGCGGGCGTCCGCAGGACGGGATTGCTCATCGCGGAGCGCCCAGGCCGTTTCATCGATGGCCGGGAAAAACGCATCGGCGCCCGCGTCGGTGTCCACCCGCGTCAGGAACACCTCATCGGCGAGCGGCAGAAAAGCGGCATAGACCTGCCCGCCGCCGATGATCATCACCGGATCGCCGTCGGCAGCAGCGAGCGCGGCCGCCACGCTGTCGACCCGCTCGGCGCCGGGAAAATCCTTGGCCGGATCGCGTGACAGCACGAGATTCTGTCGGCCCGGCAGGGCGCGGCCGATGGCGGCGTAGGTGTTCGCGCCCATGACCACGGGGTGGCCCAGAGTGAGCGCCTTGAAATGGGCGAGATCCGCCGGCAGATGCCAGGGCAGGCGGTTGTCCCGTCCGATGCCCTGGCGCCGGTCACAGGCCGCGATCAGCGCGATGCGCGGCCGGCGCGGGTTCATACGGCGACCGGCGCGCCGATGGCGGGATGATGCCGGTAGTCTGCCAGCGTGACGTGCTCCGGTCCGAAGCCCGCGATGTCCCGGACCGAGGGGTCGAGCTGCAAGGTGGGCAGGGCGAGGGGGTCACGACCGAGCTGTTCACGCACCTGATCCTGATGGTTCAGATAGATGTGGCAGTCGCCACCCGTCCAGACGAAATCGCCGACGCCAAGCTCGCAGACCTGCGCCACCATGTGCGTGAGCAGGGCATAGCTGGCGATGTTGAAGGGCACGCCAAGGAATAGATCCGCGCTGCGCTGGTAAAGCTGGCAGGAGAGGCGGCCGCCCGCCACGTGGAACTGGAACAGGCAGTGGCAGGGCGCCAGCGCCATGTCGGGCAGGTCGGCCACGTTCCAGGCACTGACGATGTGGCGACGCGAATCCGGATTGCGGCGGATCTGGTCGATCACCTGGGCCAGTTGGTCGATAGAGCGGCCATCCGGCGTGGGCCAGGAGCGCCATTGCATGCCGTAGATCGGTCCCAGATTGCCGTCCGCGTCCGCCCACTCGTTCCAGATCGAAACGCCATTATCATTTAGGTACTTCACGTTCGTGTCGCCGCGAATGAACCACAGCAGTTCGTGCAGGACCGACTTGAAATGCACGCGCTTGGTGGTGACCAGCGGAAA
>PKCW01000057.1 GCA_002862965.1 Pseudomonadota bacterium | reverse complement strand
ACCCAGTCGACCATGGGCCAGGCCATCTGGGGAAAACCCGGGACGAAGTGGTGATCGCCAAGCGAGAAACCGGGAATCTGGTTGACCGGGTTGGGAATCAGTTGCGCCCCGTCGGGTAGATCCGCCATGCGGATGCGATAGGGGTAGGCCGCCTCGCCGAAGCGTGACTCGATCAGCGTCGCGGCCGCCGGATGGCGGCACAGCCCCACGCCCGCCGCATGGGCAGCGCATTCCCGCGTGCAATCGTCAGGCGTCGCGCCGATGCCACCGAAGCAGAACACGATATCGGATGTCTCCAGCGTTCGGCGCAGCGTGTCGGTCAGAAGGCCCGGGTCGTCTCCGCACACGAGACACCAGGCCGGCTCGAGGCCGCGCCCGCCGAGCGCCTCGATCATGTGCGCCAGATGGCGATCCTGGCGACGGCCATCGAGCAGTTCGTCGCCGATGATCAGCAGTCCGATGCGTCTCATGAGATCCCCCTCCTCTTATCCCTTTGGCGTGCGGTGCTGGCGAAGGTTCCTCATCCATCGCCGGGCCGGCACGGCGACGGCCCGGCCCACCTCCAAATGTACAATAGTTGTACGCTATTCGTGAACGTCTGGCATAGGCCATGAATCTTTCTGTTATTAATGGCAATACGCCGTGCTTGCGTAGATCTGAATATCTGTACTATTCTTGTACAAGATGGCGCGGACTTGTACAGGCTCGTGCATCGCCATCCCCAACCGAAGGAGTCTTTCCATGCGCAACCACCTGATTTCCGGCCTGGCACTCGCCACCCTCGCCATCAGCCCGAGCTTGCAGGCCGCCGAGGGGCCCTACGTCGCCGCCCGCGGCAGCTACATCATGACCGACGATGCCGACTGGATCTTCGGCTCCGACTTCGGGCCGGTCCCCGCCGGCGGCAACGTGATCTCCAAGTTCGAAGACGGCTACGGCGTGGGCGTTGCCCTGGGCATGAAGCTGCCCTCGCGCTTTCGGGTCGAAGGCGAATTGTTCTGGCAGGAAAACGACATCGACAGCGGCCGGCTGGGCCCGGTGCAACTCTCCGTGCTGGGCGGCCTGAACGGCGACGTCGGCGTCTGGGGCGGCATGCTGAACGGCTACTACGATTTTCTCGAAGGCCCGCTGGTCCCCTTCATCGGGCTTGGGGTGGGTTATGCACAGGTCGACGCCAATGTGAACCTGGGCGACATCTCGGTGATCGACGACGACGACACCGTGCTTGCCTATCAGGGCATTCTCGGCGTGTCCTACGACTTCATGCCCAACCTGCAGGGTGTCCTTGCCTACCGCTACCTGTCGCTGGACGACCCCCAGTTCAAGGACCGGGCCGGCGGGAAGGTGGACATGGAATACGACAGTCAGGCGGTCGACGTGGGCCTGCGCTACAGCTTCTGACGTGCAACCCTCCGCCCGCGCGACGCCCTTGCGGCGCCGCGCGGGAAGCCGCAAGGCATTGTGGCCTGCCGTTCATGGCAGGCCGCCCCTTCCGTCGGACAGATCCGGAGCGGCGCCCGAACCGTCAACTGTTCGGACAGTTGATCATCCAGCGAATCCCGAACCGGTCCGTGAAGCTGCCGAACCAGGCGCCCCAGAACATTTCCTGCATCGGCGTCTCCACCTCGCCGCCCGCCGACAGTGCGCCGAAGAGCCGATCGGCGTCGGCCCGCAGGTCGATTTCCAGACTGATGTACACGTTGTTTCCCCGGACGATGCGAAAACCCATGGTTTCCGGCGCATCCGTCCCCATCAGGACATGCCCGCCGAGAATCGGCAGGGCCACATGCATGATCAGCTCGCGATCGGCGTGCGCCAACACGGGCTGACCCGACGCCGCCGGCACCTCGCCGAAGCGTTGCAGGACCGTAAACTCACCACCGAACACCGAGCGATAGAACGTAAAGGCCTGTTCGGTCTCGCGGGTGAAATTCAGATAGGTGTTGACTCGAGCCATGTCGTTTCTCCTCGTTCGCACGTCTGCAACCCGGCCGTGGACAGCCCGCGCTTGCATCGGCGCGAACCTCCGGCAGCGCTGCGATCCCGCCTATTCCTTGATGTCAGGCTCCACCAGTCGCGCCAGGCCGAGCAGGGATTCCTGCCAGCCGAGGTAGCACATCTCCACCGGTATGGCCTCGGGTATGCCCGCCTGCACGATTGCGAGGTCGGTGCCGCACGATACGGCGGTCAGCGTTACGGTCACCGTCATCAACCCCGGCAGCCCGGGATCGTCGAACCGATCCGTATAGCGGATACGTTCATTCGGAATCAGCTCGAGGTATTCGCCACCGAAGGCGTGCGACTGCTGCGTCGTGAAGTTGGTGAACGACATGCGGAACTGGCCGCCCACCTCGACCGTCATCTCATGCACCGCCGCCGTGAAGCCGTCCGGCGGCAGCCATTTCGCCAGTGCGTCCGGCGTCAGGAAGGCGCGGTAGACCTTCTCCGGCGGCGCCTTCAGGACGCGATGCAAGCTCACCGTGTTGTCCGCCATCTGTCCTCTCCTCCTCGTGGTCCCTCATGCGGATGGATACTGCACAGATTCATGGCGTGTTGCCACCACCGCAGCGACCGCTCCCGGGGCACGAGCGCGCCATTCAACAGGCTCCGGAAGGGCTGCGGAAAATCCTGAGCGTCCTGCCTCGTTGGTGCGTCGGACGGTACGACGCGATGGGTCGCATCCTGTTGGATGCGACGCTGTCCACCGTGCGCGAGGCGGATCAGATCGCCGTGCTGGAACGGGGGCGCGTGGTGGAACAGGGCGATTGGGCGACACTTTGCCATCGAGGGGGACGGTTCAGTGCGTTGCTCTATGGAGCAGATCTGAAGCCATCCGGTTGAGTTCCGCGAGATCGGCGCCAGGCAGAGCGTTCGAGCGCGCCTGATCCGCCCGCAGCAGAAGCCCCGATCTGCGGCCCCGTTTTGAACCACGCGGCACTCGCACAAGGGCTGCGCGCGACGCCATTCGCGGCGCGACAAGGAGCCGGCCGCCACCGGATCCGGCAACCGGGACCTTGCATCGTCCGAAGTGCGTGAATCGCTTGGAGGCCAGCGGCAGGCGCCTGCCGCCATCGCCTCTTCGGGGGTCAGGGAGCGCGCGGATCCGTTCGCGCGTAGAGCAGGTCGACCAGATGGCGGCCGTTGTCGGCGGTCAGGGTGGTGAGCCGGCTCAGGGCGCGAACGGCCAGGTTGTAGCCGATCAGCGCGGGAATCGCGGCGAACAGGCCGACCGCCGTGGCGATCAGCGCTTCGCCGACGGGGCCGGCGACGGCGTCCAGCGTCAATGCCTGGCCAGTCAGCGTCTGCAGGGCATGCATGATGCCCCAGACCGTGCCCAGCAGGCCCACGAACGGCGCGGTGCTGCCGACCGTGGCCAGCACGATGAGGCGGCGTTCCTGGTCGCTGCGGATGGGCGCCTGGGCATCGGCCAGCCGGGCTTCCAGTTCGGGCGCATCGGCGTCGCGCCGGGCCAGCAGTCGCGCCGCCGCCTGGCGCAGCCGCGCCGTGGGGCAGTCGGCGGGCAAGCGCTCCAGCGCGCCGAGATCGCCGCGCTCGATCAGGCCGGCCGCATCCATTTCCAGCCGCTGCCAGCGCCGCAATTGCCAGAATTTTTCGAGGATGACCGCCCAACTCAGGACGGACATCGCGACCAGCGTGACGAACACGCCCCGGATCACGGGATCGGCATGCGCCCACCAGCCCAACCAGAGGGAAGAAGAAGGGTCCATCGAGCGCTCCTTGGCGTTGATCGGACCGGCGCGGGTCGCCGTCCGGATGCATGTACAGGATTCAGCG
>PKCW01000281.1 GCA_002862965.1 Pseudomonadota bacterium | reverse complement strand
GGTCGGCATCAAGTCCGCCGTGGGCGATACGGGCTTCTGGGAGGAGCTGGCCATGCGCATGGCGTCGGGCGAGCGCGGCGTCGATTTCATCACCATCGACGGCGGCGAGGGCGGCACCGGCGCGGCGCCGCTGGTCTTCGCCGACCGCGTGGCGTTGCCGTTCAAGGCGGCGTTTCCGCAGGTATACCGCATCTTTCATCGTCACGGCCTGACCGACCGGGTGGTCTTCATCGGCTCGGCCCGGCTGGGACTGCCCGACGCGGCGCTGTGGGGATTGGCCATGGGCTGCGACCTGATCAACGTCGGGCGCGAGGCCCTGTTTGCCATCGGCTGCATCCAGTCGCAGAAATGCCATACCGGCCGCTGCCCCACAGGCGTCACCACGCACACGCCCTGGCGCACGCGCGGCCTGGATCCCGCGCTGAAATCGGTGCGGCTCGCCAACTACATGATCGGCCTGCGCCGGGAACTGACCGCACTGGCGCGCGCCTGCGGAGAGGTGCATCCCGCGCTGATTCCGCTGCAGCGGCTGGCCCTGGTCGAGAACGGCTACCGGATTCGCGACCTGCAGGAACTCCTGGACTATCCCGCCGGCATGGGCCAGATCGGGGCCGATCTGCGGACGGCCTTGATCGACCAGATGGCGCCCCTGTTCGAGGACCGGTTGCGCCAGCCCACGACCCGCGTAAGCTAACGCCATGACATGGCGCTTCACCAAGATGCATGGCCTCGGCAACGACTTCGTCGTCATCGACGCCGTGCGCCAGGCCATCGACCTGAAGCCCGCTCAGGCGCGCTGGCTGGCCGATCGCCACCTGGGAGTGGGCTGCGACCAGATCCTCTTGGTCGAACGCGCCCGGCATCCAGCGGCCGACTTCCGCTACCGCATCTTCAACGCCGATGGCGGCGAGGTCGCCCAATGCGGCAACGGCGCGCGCTGCTTTGCCCGCTTCGTCACCGAGGAAGGCCTCACCGACCGGCGCGAGATCACCGTGGAGACCGCCGCCGGCCTGTTGCGCCTTTATCTGGAGGGCGCGGATGACGTGCGGGTGAACATGGGCGTGCCGCAGTTCGATCCCGGGCTGATTCCCCTGCGCGCCGCGGCGCGGGCGCCCCGCTATCGCCTGGGCCCGGAGGGCCGATGGGAGATCGGGGCGGTGTCGATGGGCAACCCCCACGCCGTGCTGACCGTCGCGTCGTCGCACGCGGCGCCGGTCGCGGAAGTCGGTCCCGCCATTCAGGCCCTGCCCGATTTTCCCGAAGGCGTGAACGTCGGCTTCATGGAGCGCGTGTCTCCCGATCACATCCGGCTGCGCGTCTATGAGCGCGGCAGCGGCGAAACGCTGGCCTGCGGCAGCGGGGCGTGCGCCGCGGTCGTGATCGGCCGTCTGTGGGGCGTGTTGGCGGACGCTGTCGATGTGGACCTGCCGGGTGGACGGCTGCGCATCGACTGGGCCGGCGAGGGGGAGCCGGTGTGGATGACCGGCCCTGCCGTGCGCGTCTTCGACGGACAATTGTCCCGTCTGCCGGGCGCACCGGGGTGAGCTCGCCCGCTGACGCCGAAGAACGCGAGCACGTGCTGGCCTACCTGCGCGGTCACCCCGATCTGCTCGACCGGCATCCCGAAATCCTGGCCGATCTCGCCATTCCCCACGGGACCGGGCTGGGCGCCGCCTCGCTCATCGAGCGCCAGGTGCAGGTCCTGCGGGACCGCAACCTGCGCCTGGAAGGCACCCTCGACGAATTGCTGCGCCATGCCCGACAGAACGAGGCCCTGCTCGACAAGACCCACGAACTGGCGCTGACGCTGCTGCGCGCCACCGAGGTCGGCACCCGGCTGCGCGGTCTGGTCGACGCGTTGCTGCGCCATTTCCATGCGGACATGGTGCGGGTGATCCTGCCACCCGGACATCCCGCCCTGCGCTGCGACCTGCAAGGGCCCCTGTGCCTGACGCTGGACGCATGGCCCGAGCCGCAGCTCGGCAGCGAACCGCAGTGCGGCGCGCTGGCAGCCGCGCTCGGCACCTGGCTGTTTCCCTCGCCGCATCCGATGCCCGCCTCGGCGGCACTGATCCCGTTTCCGCAGCAAGGCGGCGTCCTGGTGATCGGCAGTCTCGACCCGCAGCGCTTTCATGCCCACATGGGCACGGCCGTGCTGCGCCGGTTGGGTGATCTGGCCGGCGCCGCGCTGCGCATGGACCTCGCGCCTTGAAAGCGCAACTGGACGCGTTCCTGACCGCGCTGACGCGCGGCCAGCGCCATTCCCCACACACGCTGGCCGCCTACCGCCGCGACCTCACCACCCTCTTGGCCTGGTGCGTGACCCAGGGCCAAGACGCCTGGCCGGTCACCGCGGCGCCCGTGCAGCAGTGGCTGGCGGAGGGACACGCCGCCGGTCTCGATGCCCGCACGCTTGCCCGCCGCCTGTCCGCGGTACGACGGTTCTACCGTCACCTGCGCCAGAGCGGGCAGATCGGCCACGACCCGACCCGGGGTCTGCGCGCGCCGCGCCGGGCCCATCGCTTGCCGGCGCTCATCGACCCGGACACCACCGCCCGGCTGCTCGAAGATCAACCCCGGACCCCCTTGCAATGGCGCGACCGCGCACTGTGCGAACTGCTCTATTCCAGCGGCCTGCGCCTCAGCGAACTGGTGGGGCTCGATCTCGCCGACCTCGACCTGGTCGCTGGCGAGGTGCGCGTGATGGGCAAGGGTCAGCGGATGCGGCAGGTGCCGGTCGGGGCCCAGGCCCGCGGAGCGCTCGGCACCTGGCTGACCGCACGCACGCAACTGGCCCTTCCCGAGGAAACCGCCCTGTTCGTCAACCACCGCGGCCTGCGACTGAGCGGGCGCAGCGTGCAGCGCCTGCTGGCCCGGCGCGCCATGACCCAAGGCCTCGCTCAACACGTCCATCCGCATCTGCTGCGCCACGCCTTCGCCACGCACCTGCTCGAATCCAGCGGCGACCTGCGCGCGGTGCAGGAACTGCTGGGCCATCAGCGCCTGTCCACCACCCAGATCTACACCCATCTCGATTTCCAGCATCTGGCCCAGGGCTATGACCGGGCGCACCCGCGGGCGCAGCGCCGGCGCCCCAAGCCGGACGGCATGCAGTAGAATCGGGGCCTTTCACCCTTCGCCACCCTTGGGCGCGGCAGGACGAGGCGCGATGCAACAGTTCCACGGCACCACCATTCTTTCCGTGCGCCGCGACGGGCGCGTGGCAATGGGCGGCGACGGCCAAGTCTCGATGGGCGATACCGTCATGAAGGCCAATGCGCGCAAGGTGCGCCGGCTCTATCGCGAGCGCGTGCTGGCCGGGTTCGCCGGCGGCACCGCCGATGCCTTCACCCTGTTCGAGCGCTTCGAGGCCAAGCTCGAGGCCCACAGCGGCCATCTCACCCGCGCTGCGGTGGAGCTGGCCAAGGATTGGCGCACCGACCGCATGCTGCGCCGGCTGGAAGCCCTGATGTGCGTCGCCGATGCGCAGGCCTCGCTGATCATCACCGGCAACGGCGACGTGATCGAGCCGGTCGATGCCATCATGGCCATCGGCTCGGGCGGCAACTACGCGCTCGCCGCGGCACGCGCCCTGGTGGCCGAGACCACCCTGCCCGCCCGCGACATCGTCGAGAAGGCCCTGCACATCGCCGGCGACATCTGCGTCTACACCAACCACAACCTCACCATCGAGGCCCTGGACGCCGCCTGAAGGCGCGCCCAGGCGAGGAAGCCTTCATGTCCCAGATGACCCCGCGGGAAATCACCGAGGAACTGGACAAGCACATCATCGGCCAGCAGGCGGCCAAGCGCG
>PKCW01000212.1 GCA_002862965.1 Pseudomonadota bacterium | reverse complement strand
ATCATCTCGTCGATGTTCGCCAGCGCGATGGCCAGGCCCTCGACCAGATGGGCGCGCTCGCGGGCCTTGCGCAGCTCGAACAGCGTGCGCCGCGTCACCACCTCGCGGCGGTGGCGCAGGAAAGCGTCCAGCAGATCTTTGAGATTGAGCAGGCGGGGCTGACCGTCCAGCAGGCCGACCATGTTGATCCCGAACACGGTCTGCAGGGCCGTGTGCTGGTAGAGGTTGTTCAGCACCACCTCGGCCACCTCGCCGCGGCGCAGCTCGACCACCATGCGCAACCCGTCCTTGTCGGACTCATCGCGCAGTTCGGTGATGCCTTCGATGCGCTTTTCCTTGACCAGCTCGGCGATCTTCTCCAAGAGTCGCGCCTTGTTGACCTGATAGGGCAGCTCGGTCACCACGATCGCCTGGCGCCCGCGGTCGAACTCCTCGAAGTGGCAGCGCGCGCGCAGGTAGATGCGGCCACGCCCGGTGCGGTAGGCCTCGCGAATGCCGTGCACGCCGTTGATCATGGCGCGGGTGGGGAAATCCGGACCCGGCACGCGCTCCAGCAGATCGTCGATCTCCAGCGCCGGATCATCGATCAGCGCCAGGCAGGCATCGACGATCTCGCCCAGGTTGTGCGGCGGGATGTTGGTGGCCATGCCCACCGCAATGCCCGTGGAACCGTTGACCAGCAGGTTGGGCACGCGCGTGGGCAGCACGGCCGGCTCGTGCTCGGAGCCGTCGTAGTTGGGCGAAAAATCGACCGTTTCCTTGTCGAGATCGGCGAGCAGCTCATGGGCGAGCCGCGACATGCGGATTTCGGTGTAACGCATGGCGGCCGGGGCATCGCCGTCGACCGAACCGAAGTTGCCCTGGCCGTCGATGAGCACGTTGCGCATCGAAAACGGCTGAGCCATGCGCACGATGGTGTCGTACACCGCCGTGTCGCCATGCGGATGGTATTTACCGATGACGTCGCCCACCACGCGGGCGGACTTCTTGTAGGGCTTGTTCCAGTCGTTGCTGAGCTCGTGCATGGCATAGAGCACGCGCCGGTGCACCGGCTTGAGGCCATCGCGCACGTCCGGCAGCGCGCGGCCGACGATGACGCTCATGGCGTAGTCGAGATAGGACTGACGCATCTCGTCTTCGAGATTGACGTCCAGGATTTCTTTGGCGACCTCGCTCATGCTGCCCCATGCGGGATGTCTCCCGCGCTCCCAAAATCAAGCGGTCGATTCTAGCACGCCCGGGCCATGAGGGCCGCGAGACCGGCCGCGTCGGGCCGTTCGAGCACGCCCTTTTCCGTGACCAGCACATCGATCAGGCCGGCCGGGGTCACGTCGAACACCGGATTGGGCGCCGCCAGCAGGGGCTCGGTCGCGCTCCGACCGGAAACGCGCAGGATTTCCTCCGGCCCGCGGAATTCGATGGGAATGTCGGCGCCGCACGCCATCGCCAGATCGACGGTGGTGCTGGGCGCCACGACCATGAAGCGCAGACCGTGATGCCGCGCCGCCACCGCCAGTGCATAGGTGCCGATCTTGTTGGCGACATCGCCGTTGGCCGTGATGCGATCGGCGCCGACGATGACCCAATCGATCGCCCCGCGCGCCATGAAAAACGCCGCGGCGCTGTCCACGATCAGATTCACCGGAATGCCGTCGCGATTCAGCTCCCAGCTGGTCAGGCGGGCACCCTGCAGCCAGGGACGCGATTCGGTGGCGTACACGGCCGCCAGCCGTTGCCCGGTCCAGGCCGTGCGGACCACCCCCAGCGCCGTCCCGAGACCCGCCGTCGCCAGCGAGCCCGTGTTGCAATGCGTCAGGACGCGCGTGCCGGGCGGGAGGCAGTCGCTGCCCAGCTCGCCCATGCGCCGGTTGGCTGCGAGATCCTCATCCCACAAGGCTTGCGCCGCCTGTTCCAGTGCGCGCCAGTCGCCCGGGACCCCCTGGCGCGCGATCCGTTCCAGATGATGCAGCGCGGCGGCCAGGTTGACCGCCGTGGGTCGGGCGGCGTTGAGCAAGGCCACTGCCGCGGCGAGGCCCGCCGTCCAGGCGTCCGCATCGGCATCGGCCAGTGCCCGCGCCGCCATGACGAGTCCATAGGCGCCGGCCAGTCCGATCGCCGGCGCGCCGCGTACCGCCATGTCGTGGATCACGCGCGCCGTTTCGGTGGCATCCCGCGCGATCAGCCAGCGCTCCTCGGCGGGTAGCAGGCGCTGATCGAGCACTTGCAGCGCCGCGCCGTCCCAGCGCAGGGCGCGCACCTGGTCACTCGCCGCCATGAGTCGTCCTCCGAAGAATCGCCGCCACGGGAGCGGCAATCTAGCACACCGGTTCGGCGGCGGCCCGCGGGGCGATGCTACACTGCCGGCACCGATCCGCCGCCCAGAGAGCACCGTGGAAGCCGTCGATACCCTGCTGCATGCCGCCTGGATCATCCCGGTCGAGCCCGAAGGCGCCGTCTGGCCGGCGCACAGCCTGGCGATTCGCGACGGACACATCGTGGCGGTGCTGCCGCAGGTCGAAGCCCGTCAGCGGTTCACCGCCGCGACCGAGATCCACCTGCCCCGGCAGGCACTCATCCCGGGCCTCGTCAACGCCCACACCCATTGCGCGATGAACCTCCTGCGCGGCCTCGCCGACGACCTGCCGCTCATGAGCTGGCTGGGTGAGCATATCTGGCCCGCCGAGCAGCGCTGGGTCGATGCTGCGTTCGCCGAGGTGGGCAGCCGGCTGGCCATCGCGGAGATGATCAAGGGCGGCACGACCTGCTTCAACGACATGTACTTCTTCCCCGAGCAGACCGCCAGGGTCGCGGCCGACTGCGGCGTGCGCGCCTGCGTCGGCATGATCGTGCTGGACTTCCCCACCCGCTATGCCACCGATGCCGACGACTACCTCGCCAAGGGATTGGCCTTGCACGATGCCTGGCGCGGCCACCCGCTGGTGCGCACGGCCTTCGCGCCGCATGCCCCCTATACGGTGTCCGACGCGCCGCTGCGGCGGATCAAGGTGCTGAGCGACGAACTGGACGTGCCGATCCACATGCACGTGCATGAAACCGCCGGCGAGGTGGCCGACGCCGTCGGCCGCGACGGACGCCGTCCGCTGCAGCGTCTGGAGCAACTGGGATTGCTGGGCCCGAATTTTCTCGCCGTGCACATGACCCAGTTGCTGGATGCCGAAATCGATCTCCTGGCGCGCACGGCAACCCACGTACTGCATTGCCCGGAGTCCAATCTCAAGCTGGCCAGCGGCTTCTGTCCAATCGCCCGGCTGCTGGCGGCCGGGGTCAACGTCGCGCTGGGCACCGACGGCGCCGCCAGCAACAACGACCTCGATCTTCTGGCCGAGATGCGCACCGCCGCGCTCCTGGCCAAGGGCGTCAGCGGCGATGCCGCAGCCGTGCCGGCCTTCCAGGCGCTGCTGATGGCGACGCTCAATGGCGCGCGGGCACTGGGGCTGGATCAGGAAATCGGCAGTCTGCGTCCCGGCAAGTGGGCCGATGTGGTCGCCGTCGATCTGGGCGGCCTCGACCGCCAGCCGCTCTATCATCCGCTGTCCCAGCTCGTCTACACCGCCCATCGGGACCACGTCACCGACGTGTGGGTCGCCGGTCGTCCCCTGCTGCGCGCCGGGGTCCTGACCCATCTGGATGAGGCGGCGCTGATCCGGGAGGCCCGCGATTGGGGCATACGCATCGCCACCACCCCGCAGGAGCACGCCGATGGCTGAAGAGGCCCATGACAACGTCGATCTGCAGGAAATCCGCAAGTTCGAAGCGCTGGCCAGCCGCTGGTGGGATCCTGCGAGCGAGTTCAA
>PKCW01000017.1 GCA_002862965.1 Pseudomonadota bacterium | reverse complement strand
CCAGCAGCAGCCGGCCATGCGCACCGAAACCGATCTCGTCGCTCGGCAGGCCGGCGTCGTAGCGGGCGGTGGCGCGCAGGTGCAGCAGGTGATCGCACTGCGCCAGCACGAGGCGCAGCGGCCCGTCGCCCTCGATCTGCAGGTTGAGCCGGCCTTCGAACTTCAGTCCCGCGGTCAGCAGGGCGCTGGCCGCCATGGCCTCGCCGAGCAGGCGTCGCACCGGCGCCGGATCGACGCGGCGCGATTGTGCTTCCTGCCAGGTGGCGTCCAGGCGCACCCATTGCCCGCGGATCGGGAAATCCTCGAACAGGAAGCGGTAGAGACGGTCGCCGTCCGCCATCTCAGCCGTCCAGCTTGCGGCGCAGGAGGTCGTTGAGCTGGGCCGGGTTGGCCTTGCCGCCCGTGGCCTTCATCGCCTGGCCGACGAAGAAGCCGAACAGCTTGTCCTTGCCCGCGCGGTACTGGTCGCGCTGGGCCGGGTTGTCGGCGATGATCTGGTCGATGATGGCCTCCAGCGCCCCGGTGTCGGTGATCTGCCGCAGGCCCAGCCGGTCGATGATGGCGTCGGTGTCGCCGCCCTCGCTCCAGAGCACGTCGAACACCTGCTTGGCGATCTTGCCCGAGATGGTCTCGTCGCTGATGCGCACCAGCAGGCCGGCCAGTTGCGCGGCGCTCACCCGGCTCTGGGTGATGTCGAGGTTGCCCTCGTTGAGCCGCGCGGCCAGCTCGCCCATGACCCAGTTGGCGGCCAGCTTGGCGTCGGCCGGGGCCAGTGCGACCACCGCTTCGGTGTAGTCGGCCAGTTCGCGCGTGCTGGTGAGCACACCGGCGTCGTAGTCCGGCAGGCCGTAGTCGGCGACGAAGCGGGCGCGCCTGGCATCGGGCAGCTCGGGCAGGGTGGCGCGCACGGCATCGACGAAGGCCGGCTCGATCACCAGCGGCAACAGGTCCGGATCGGGGAAGTAGCGGTAGTCGTTGGCTTCCTCCTTGCTGCGCATGGAGCGGGTCTGGTCCTTGACCGAGTCGTACAACCGGGTTTCCTGCACCACGGCGCCGCCGCTTTCGATCAGCTCGATCTGGCGCTCCACCTCGTGGTTGATGGCGCGCTCCACGAACCGGAAGGAATTGAGATTCTTGATCTCGCAGCGCGTGCCGAGGCGCTCGGCGCCGTGGCGGCGCACCGAGACGTTGGCGTCGCAGCGGAACGAGCCTTCCTGCATGTTGCCGTCGCAGATCTCGAGATAGCGCACCAGGGCGTGCAGCTTCTTCATGTAGGCCACGGCTTCCTTCGCCGAGCGCAGGTCGGGTTCGGAGACGATTTCGAGCAGCGGCGTGCCGGCGCGGTTGAGGTCGATGCCCGAGAGGCCGTGGAAGTCCTCGTGCAGGCTCTTGCCGGCGTCCTCTTCCAGATGGGCGCGGGTGATGCCGATGCGCTTGCGCTCGCCGTTTTCCAGGTCGATGTCGAGGTGCCCCCGGCCCACCACGGGCAGCTCGAACTGGCTGATCTGGTAGCCCTTGGGCAGGTCGGGGTAGAAGTAGTTCTTGCGCGCGAACACCGAGCGCGGGGCGATGTGGGCCTGCACCGCGAGGCCGAACTTCACCGCCATGCGCACCGCCGCCTCGTTGAGCACCGGCAGCGTACCGGGATAGCCCAGGTCGATGACGCTGGCCTGGGTGTTGGGCGCCGCGCCATAGCGCGTGGCGGCGCCGGAAAAGATCTTGCTGCGGGTGGCGAGCTGGGCGTGGATTTCCAGCCCGATCACGACTTCCCATTCCATTGCAGGTGTCCTCGAAGGGTGCGGGCCGATGTCAGGCGAAAGCGGTCGGATGGCGGCGGTGCCAGTCGGTTTCCCGCTGGTACTGATGCGCCATGTTGAGCAGCCGGCCTTCCTCGAAATGCGGCCCGATGAGCTGCAGGCCCACCGGCAGGTTCTCGACGAAGCCGGCGGGCAGCGAGAGGCCCGGCAGGCCGGCGAGATTCACCGCAATGGTGTTGATGTCGGAGAGGTACATCTTGACCGGATCGTCGGTCTTCTCGCCCAGCCGGAAGGCCACCTCGGGCGCGGTGGGGCCGGCCAGCACGTCGACGGTCTCGAACACGCGACGGAAATCCTCGGTGATCAGGCGCCGGCAGCGCTGGGCCTTGAGGTAATAAGCATCGTAGTAGCCGGCCGAGAGCACATAGGTGCCGATCATGATGCGGCGCTTGACCTCGGCGCCGAAGCCCTCGCCGCGGCTGCGCTTGTAGAGATCCTCAAGGTTGGCGGGGTGCTCGCAGCGA
Organism: Pseudomonadota bacterium; assembly: GCA_002862965.1. Classification (GTDB taxonomy): domain Bacteria; phylum Pseudomonadota; class Gammaproteobacteria; order UBA5335; family UBA5335; genus Macondimonas. Next base: position 1,534 of record PKCW01000017.1, on the reverse strand, counting down.
TGGCCGTAGCGCACGCCGTCGAAGCGCGAGAGGTTGGAAGACGCCTCGGCCGGCGCCAGCGTGTAGTAGGTCGGCACCGAGAGGCCGAGATTGGGCAGGTGCACGGGATGCAGGGTCGCGCCCAGCGTCTCGAACACCTCGAGCGCCGCCTCGACGGCCTCACCCACGGCCGGGTCGAGACCGGCGCCGAAGAACTCGGCCGGGATGCCGATGCGCAGGCCGGAGAGCGGGTGGTTCAGGCTGCCGGCGTAGTGCGGCACGGGCCGGTCCACGCTGGTGGAGTCGCGCGGATCGAAGCCGGCCATGGCCTCCAGCAGCAGGGCGCAGTCCTGCGCGTCGCGCCCGAACACGCCGGCCTGATCGAGGCTGGAGGCAAAGGCGATCATGCCGTAGCGCGACACCCGACCGTAGGTGGGCTTGAGGCCGGTGATGCCGCACAGCGCGGCCGGCTGGCGGATCGAGCCGCCGGTGTCCGAGCCGGTGGCGAGCGGTGCCAGACGCGCGGCCACCGCGGCGGCCGAGCCACCGGAGGAACCGCCCGGCACCCGCGCCGGATCCCAGGGATTGCGCACCGGGCCGAAATGACTGGTCTCGTTGGAGGAGCCCATGGCGAACTCGTCCATGTTGGCCTTGCCCAGCGTGACAAGGCCGGCCGCCGCGCAGCGCGCGACGATGGTGGCGTCGAAGGGCGGCACGAAGTCGCCCAGCATGCGCGAGCCGCAGGTGGTGCGCTGACCCGCCGTGAGGAAGATGTCCTTGTGGATCATCGGCACGCCGGTCAAGGGCCCCGCTGCGCTGCGACGGCGGCGCGCATCGGCCTCGCGCGCCTGCGCCAGCGCGCGCTCCGGCTCGACGGTGACGAGGCTGTTGAGCGCGCCATCGAACTGCGCGATGCGCTCCAGAAACGCTTCGGTGAGTTCTTCGCTGGTGCATTGACCCTGGGCCAGGGCCTCGGCCATTTCGGCGACGGACAGACTGTGCATGCAAACTCCCGGCGGGGCGTGCGTGGGTTATTCGATGACCTTGGGAACCAGGAACAGGCCGTTCTCGGCGGCCGGAGCCTGGGCCAGGCAGGCTGCGCTCACGTCGGTTTCGGTGACTTCATCCGGTCGCAGCCGTTGCGCGAGATCCAGGGGATGCGCCATCTCGGTGACGTCCGTGGTGTCCACGGCGTTGATCTCGGCCAGGAGGTTGAGGCAGCGCGACAGGGTCAGCGCGTGGGTTTCGAGTTCGGCTTCGTCGACGGCCAGACGTGCCAGATGCGCGATGCCCCGGACGGTATCGATGTTGAGCGACATGGGCGGGTCTCCAAGGGACGGGCGCGAGTGCCTGGATGCCATCGCGGTCGGCCGCAGTGTACACGCAAGCGCAACGGGCAGGCCCTCGGCCTTGCCCCGGTCATGCGGCGTTGCTAGAGTCTGGCATTTTAACAGCTTGCGACCCGCCCGTTCTCCCACAGGACCAAGAGACCTCCATGCTGAAATTCAAAGGGCTTCGGGGATTTTTCTCCAATGACCTGTCCATCGACCTCGGT
>PKCW01000326.1 GCA_002862965.1 Pseudomonadota bacterium | reverse complement strand
CGCGCCATCGAGACCTGGATCAGCGAGGGCCGCATCCGGATCAACGGAACGATCGCCACGCTCGGCCAGCGGCTCACCGGCCGGGAGCAGGTCACGCTCGACGGTCGCCCTCTGGCGCTGAAAGCGGCGGCCGCGCCGCGTGTGCTCGTCTACCACAAGCCCGAAGGCGAGGTCACCACGCGCCACGATCCGGAAGGCCGCCCCACCGTGTTCCAGGGCCTGCCACGCCTGAAGGGTGCCCGCTGGATCGCCGTCGGCCGGCTCGACGTGAACACCAGCGGCCTGCTGCTCTTCACCACCGACGGCGCGCTGGCCAACCGCCTCATGCATCCGAGCCAGCAGATCCAGCGCAGCTACGCCGTGCGCGTGCTCGGCAAGGTCAGCGACGTCGTCCTCGGCCGGTTGCAGCAGGGCGTCCAACTGGAAGACGGCCCGGCCGCCTTCACCAGCCTCACCGACGAGGGCGGTGACGGCGCCAATCACTGGTATCGCGTGACCCTCGCCGAGGGGCGCAACCGCGAAGTGCGGCGGCTCTGGGAATCCCAGGGCGTGACGGTGAGCCGATTGATCCGCGTCAGCTATGGCCCCATCGCGCTGCCGCCCGGCTTGCGGCGCGGCCAGAGCGTGGAACTCGCCGCGGCCCAGTTCGCGCCGCTCTACCAGGCCGCCGGCATCGACCTGCCCGTGGCGCCGCCGGAGCCCGCCCGCGCGCGGCCGGCCCGGCCCGGTGCGGGCAAGCCGACGCGCACTGCGTTCTCGCCGCGCCGGGGGCCTGCGCCGCGCAAATGAATGAGCTCTACGCGCGCCTCCTGACGGCCTATGGCGCGCAGGGCTGGTGGCCGGCCGAGACGCCGTTCGAGGTCATGGTCGGCGCCGTGCTCACCCAGAACACCACCTGGATCCAGGTCGAGCGCGTCATCGCAAGGCTGCGCGCAGCCGCCCTGCTCAGCCCAGCGTCCCTGCTGGATCTGCCGGTCGACAGCTTGGCCGAACACATCCGCCCGGCCGGTTACCCGCGCGTCAAGGCGCGGCGGCTGCAGGCCCTGTGCGCGTGGCTCATGGCGAGCGGCGACCTCGCCGGGCTGGCCGATCGCCCCACGGACGCACTGCGCGCCGACCTGCTCGCGGTCCACGGCGTGGGACCCGAAACCGCCGACAGCATCCTGCTCTACGCTCTTGCCCGGCCGGTGTTCGTCATCGACGCCTACACCCGCCGCATCCTCGCCCGCCTCGGCCTCGTCACCGGCAGGGAACCCTACGAGGTGCTGCGCCGACAGGTCGAATCCACGTTGCACACCGACGACCCGGCGCGCGACTACAACGAACTGCACGCCCTCCTCGTCCGGCACGCCAAGACCGCCTGCCGCGCGCGACCGCAGTGCGCCGCCTGTTGCCTGCGCGTGGGCTGTAGCGCCGGCCAGGCCCTGGAATCCTAGCCGACCCGCATCGCCGCGGTGCCCGCGCAATGCGCCGGCAGGCTTTAGAATCGCCGGATCATCCGTTGGTACAGAAGCGTCATGAGCATCCCGACCTACGACCAGTTCATCGAGCCTGTGCTGCGATACCTGGCGCTGCATCCTGAGGGCGTACCCGCGCGGCAGGCGCACGAGGCCGCCGCCGACGCACTCGACCTGCGCGACGATGACCGGCAGCTCCTGCTGTCGAGCGGCGCGCAACCGGTCTACAAGAATCGCGCCGGCTGGGCGCACGACCGCCTGAAGCGCAGCGGTCTTTCCAGCAGCCCGCGGCGCGGCGTCTGGCAGCTCACGCCGCAGGGCGTCCGGTTTGCGGCCGACCATCCGGCGCCACTGCCGGCCGAGCAGGTGCAGCGGATGGCGAGGGAATTCGTCGACATCCGACTGCGCCCGGCCACGGACTCGGCACCCGTCGCGCCGGCGTTTGCAGCGCCCATGCTGGCCGATGCCGTGGCCAGTCCGGACGACCGACTGGCTCAGGCGCTGCGCGAGCTGCGTCAGTCGGCCGAGGCGGATTTGCTGGAACTGCTGGCGAATGTTTCGCCGGCATTTTTCGAGACCATTGTGCTGGATCTGCTGCACCGCATGGGCTACGGCGCGAGCCGCGCCGACTTGCAGCGCGTCGGCGGCGCGGGCGATGCGGGCATCGACGGCATTATCTCGCTCGACCGGCTGGGGCTGGAAAAGGTCTACGTGCAGGCCAAGCGCTGGCAGAACAGCGTCGGCCGACCGGAGCTGCAGGCGTTCTATGGCGCGCTGGCCGGGCAGAAGGCGAAAAAAGGCGTGTTCATCACCACGTCCGCCTTCACTGGGCAGGCGCTCGACTTCGCCAAATCGGTGGAAGGCATCGTGCTCGTCGACGGCGCGCGCCTGGCGGGGCTGATGATCGACCACGAGGTTGGCATCAGCTCGCGCGCGGTGCGGATTCCGAAGATCGACAGCGATTATTTCGATGAGGAAATCGGCTGATGGAGTTCATCAGCGGGCGCTTGCGGCGACCGCCAGACGTCGACGGCTGCCGATGACCGCAGGGGCGTCTTATCCGCCCAGAACGGCGCCGAGCACGGCGCGCACCTGGGCCATGCCGCGTTCCAGGCTGTCCGCGATGTCGCCGTGGATGTCGCTGCCTGCGGGCCCGAGACCCGCCGCCCAGTTCACGGATACGGCCAGCGTGGCGTAGGCGAGATCGAGTTCGCGGGCGAGCGCCGCCTCCGGCATGGCCGTCATCCCGACCATGTCGCAGCCCTCGGCGCGCAGCTTGCGCACCTCGGCGGCGGTTTCGAGGCGCGGTCCCTGGGTCACGGCGTAGACGCCCTGCGGCAATACCGCCACACCGGCCGCGGCTGCGCCGCCGATGAGCGCCGCGCGCAGGTCGCGGTCATAGGGCTCGGTGCAGTCCGCATGCAGCACGTGGCCTTCCGCGGAAAAGCTGTGGGCGCGGCCCCACGTGTAGTCGATGATCTGGTCGGGAACCGCCAGAGACGCCGGCCCCAGCGCCGGATGGATGCCGCCGACCGCGGCCACGGCGATGATGCGGCGGGCGCCCAGGCTGTGCAGCGCCCAGATGTTGGCGCGGTAGTTCACCTGATGCGGCGCGAGGCGGTGATCCTGGCCGTGGCGCGCCAGGAAGACCACCGGATGGCCGGCGTAGTGCCCCAATTGCAGCGGCGCGGAAGGCGCGCCGTAGGGCGTCTCGATGAAGCGGTCCTCGGTGAGCGCCAGCCCCTCGAGTCGCGTCAGGCCGGTGCCGCCGATGATGCCGGTCAGCGTCGTTGCGGTCATGATGCCTCCGTCAAAGGCCGTGCACGGCGTAGATGCCCGGCAGGTTGCGCCAATAGCCCTTGTAGTCCATGCCGGCGCCGAACACGTAGCGGTCGGGCACCTCCAGCCCGACGTAGTCCGCACGGGTGCCGAGCCGGTTGCGGTCGTGGCGCTTTTGGACCAGCACGGCGGTGCGCAGCAGGGCGACCTCCTGCCGCAGGCACCACGACTGCAAGGCGTGCAGTGTCACCCCCTCGTCGAGGATGTCGTCCACCAGCAGCACGGCGCGGCCGTTCAGGGCCGTGCGCGGCTGATGGATCCAGCGCAGTTCGGCGCCCTGGGTGGCGCCGTCGTAGCGCGTCGCATGCAGGTAGTCGAGTTCCAGCGGGAAATCCAGATGCGGGAGCAGCCACGCCGTCGGCAGCAGGGCGCCGGTCATGACGCACAACACCAGCGGGTTGAGGGCCGCCAGATCGGCACCGATGGCGCCGGCCATGCGCGCCACCGCGGCGGCCACCGCATCGGGCGCGTGGAGGCAATCCGCCTCGGCCCGCACCTGCTCGGCTTCGTGAAGTCGCGTCTCACCCATGGCCTGCCCCTTCGATGTGATTCATGGCCCGCTCTGCCAGCGCCCGTGCGTGGGCGAGCCGGTCCGTATCGGCGGGCGCCACTGCCC
>PKCW01000261.1 GCA_002862965.1 Pseudomonadota bacterium | reverse complement strand
GGGTCAATGGGTTTCATGGATACTAACAATCATGTGTAGGCACTCAGTATAAGTCGCTGGCCCTGAGAAGCCACTCGATTCGCAGCCCTATACGCGTATTATTCCAACTGAATGCGTACTCTCCATGAACTGTTCTCTGTTCAAGTTCACTAGTTTTGAAACTCAAATAACCCACTTGGGCGAGGATTCAGACTAATGGCAATTCTGCAGAAAGCCTGTCTTGCCTCACTCTGAGGTGTCGGCGACAAGCTCAAAAGCGTGCATTTCGTCATGCTGGTGGCCCTGTTCTGCAGGTTCTTCAACGAGGACAGCTTGCATGCCTCCCTCGGTCTCGACGGGCTCTTCTAGACACTGGCAGGTTGCAGACTGGCGGACTGGCGCCTTGCTCTGCGGCCTACCGCCAGACTGGTTTTCGCAATCAAACGTGTCCGTGACTGTCTATTGTTTTGCATTGTGTTAGGATGAGCGCCAGTCTGGTTTTAAAATCGAACCTGCCAGAGTCTAGGCTCTTCCGCGCCTATTTGCGGTTTCTGATCACCTTCCCGTTCGAGCGGGTCACCGTCAGCATCGGCGTGGCCGACAGTCAGGGACAGGCCTGTCAGGCGGAAGGCGAACTGCTGCGCCTTGCCGACGGGGCGCTCTACGCCGCCAAGCGCGCGGGTCGCAACCGCGTGGCGCAGGCCCTGTTCGAGGTCGGCGAGCCGGTCTCGCGATGAGCCGCCATCAGTCCGGTGGCGCATCGGCGGGATGCGGCAGCGCGCGGGGCGGGCCGCCCGCTTCGGATCGCCGTCGCTCCCAGTCCCGGAAGCGCACCAGGTCGTGGCGGATCTGGCCGATCACCAGCGTCAGCACCGCCAGGTCGTCGATGAACCCGAGGGTGACCAGCAGGTCCGGGATGGCATCCAGCGGTGAGACCAGATAGAGCAACCCGGCGGCGAGTGCCAGCATGGAACGGTAAGGGACTTCACGGTACCCGCCTTGCCCGTAGGCTTTCAGCAGCCGGAACGCGGTGTCGAGATCGTCCGCCAGCCGTGCAAAGGCCGGATGGCGATCACGCGCGCGGGCGGCGATCCGGCCGGCTGCATCGACCAGCTGCGCGATCTTGCGGCCTTGAGCCAGGATGTCGGCCGCTGCGGGTCGGATGCGGGCAAGCCATTCATCGGGACGCATCAGGTGGATTCCTCTGTCGCGGGCGGCAGCCGGTGGCGCTGGAAGAACTGCCAGATTTCCCGGCTGGCATCGATGACGTCGAACTCGCCGCCGGCAAAGGCGCGCAGGTGCGGGGGCTGATAGCCTCCCGGCCACACATGGCCAGCCCCGGCGAGTTTCCACAGCACGATTTCGGTGCCGGCATTGCACGGCGCCCAGCGGGTCCGCACTGCCTGCCAGCCCGGCGGCTCGCCCGCGGACCCGTGGCGCACGGTCTCGCCGGCCGGTTCGGCGGGGCAATGGGCGTAGTCCAGCCACCGGCGCAGCGTCTTCTCGCCGCTGGGCAAGGGCAGCGGCGGCAACCGTCGGCCCGCGAAGGGAAGAATGGGATCGTCGACGCTCTGGATGTGCATGATCGAAATGGGTGCGCGCGGCTCGAAATGACGCAGTGCCATGGGCCCCGCCACGGTGGCAACCGCGGCGAAGCGTTCCGGCGCCTCGGTCGCGAGCCGATAAGTCATCATCGCCCCGTTGGACATGCCCACGGCATAGACCCGTCGCGGATCGACGTCGAAGCGGCGCTCGACGTCATCCAGCACGTGCAGCAGGAAGTCGACGTCGTCAGGGGGTCGCGGACCGACGAGGCAGCAGGCGCCGGCGTTCCAGAGCAGGACGTTGCCGACGCGGGTGCCTTCCGGGTAGACGACGAGGATCCCTTCCCGGCGCGCCAAGGCCTCGAGGTTGGCCACCTTGCGATAGGTCTCGAGCGAGCCGGTGGCGCCATGGATGGCGATGATCACGGGCATGGGCGCGGCAGGCTCGCGGCCCGGCAGCACGACTTCGTAGTGCCGGTCGCGTCGGTCGTGGGGCAGGGCAAAGCGGTGGTGCAGCGCCTCTGCGGCGGTGGCTGGCTCGGCGTCGTCCTGCGGGCTCGACGCCTGCGGGCCGATCAGGCCCGGCGTGAGCAGCAGCGTCAGCAGGCCGGCGGTGATCCAGCGCAACGGTAATCGATGCTTCATCGGTCGCGCCCGTCCCGTGGGCTAGAGTGATAACGGTTCAGCCTTAGAGCGCGAAGGCGACAGACAATTCCACATCCTCGGGGGAGGCAGGACGATGAATCGTCGACAGGCACTCGGTTTGCTCGGCTTGGGGCTCGTGGCGCCCTATACCATTGGTTTTCACCGCGGTCTGCATGCGGCGACCGGGCCCTTCCAGCCGGCCCGGGAAACGCCCAATCGACAGGTATTCTCCCTGTCGGTGGCCTCCGGCGACCCCTCGCCGACCGGCGTCGTCCTCTGGACGCGCATCGATCCGGCCTTTTACCAGCCGAGCGAGCCGCTGCGTTTCCAGATCGCCGACGATCGCTTCTTCCGGCGCATCGTCATGGAGGGCGCCGTCGCCGCCGACCGGGTGGGCCCGGCCGACGATCATACCGTCCGGATCGATCTCGACGGCCAACTCGCCGGTGACCGACGTTACTACTACCGCTTCCTCTACGGCAATGCGGTCAGCCCCACGGGGCGTTGCCGGACCGCACCGGCCCCCGGCGCGACGCCGGATCGGCTGAAGCTCGCGCTGGTGACGTGCCAGGACTACACCAACGGCTACTACACGGCCCTGGGTCGACTCGCGGCGCGTGACGACATCGATTTCGTGGTGCACGTGGGCGATTTCATCTACGAAACGGCGGGCGATCCGCGCTTCCAGTCGCTGCCCTTCGCCGACCGGACTTTTCTCTTGCCCAGCAACGGCATCGTCGCTCTCGACCGGGCCGACTACCGGCACCTGTACCGGACCTATCGCAGCGATCCGAATCTGCAGCGTTGCATGGAAAACCACACCTTCATCGCGGTCTGGGACGATCACGAAACGGCGAACGACTGCTACTGGGACGCCGCGCGCGATACCCTGGGCGCGCCGGATCATCCCTACACCGTCGACCCGGCCTATGGCAACGATCCTGCGCTGCTGCGCGCGCTGGCCATGGACGCCCGCAAGGCGTGGCTGGAGTACATGCCGGCTCGCGTCAGCGTCAATCCGAGCGCCACGCACCCGCACGATTTCTATCGCATCTACCGGCGCTTTGCCCTGGGGACGCTGGTCGATCTGTTCATGCTCGACGGACGCAGCTATCGCTCGCCGCACGCCTGCGGCGAGGGCGACGTGCGCGAGCGCTACGTGCCGATCGGTTGCCGCGACTACACGGCGGCCGACCAGACCATGCTGGGAACCGCTCAGCGTGACTGGCTCACGGCGGGCACGCTGGGGTCGAGCGCGCGCTGGCGCGTGTGGGGCAACCAGACCCTCATGGCCGAGCTCAGCGTAGGGCGCACCGATCGGCGCATCCCGCTCAATCTCGATGCCTGGGACGGCTATCAGGCCGAGCGGCGGCATCTCGCCGAGGCCATGCGGGACGGTGGCCGCCCCAATCTGGTGGTCCTGAGCGGGGATTTCCACTCGCACATCGTGGCCCACCTCAAGGTCGACTATGGTCAGGCCAACAACGAGGATCCCCGCAACGTGATCGGCGCGGAGTTCATGACCACCTCGGTGACCTCGGCCGGAGGCCTGGATGCGATCAATGCCGCGCTCAAACGCGATCCGCGCAATCCCAAGCTCGACATCCCGATCGGCAACCAGCTCATCGGCGCGCTCAACCCGCACATCCGCTTCGCGGACCTCGGCAGCCATGGCTACTCGGTGATGACCTTCACCGATGCGTTTGCGGATTGGACGGCCTATGTGGTCGACAAGAACCAGCCCGATG
>PKCW01000097.1 GCA_002862965.1 Pseudomonadota bacterium | reverse complement strand
CGGAAAAGCCCGGGCAGGTCCCGGGCTTTTCTTTTGGTCGGTCCTTCGCCTTTCCGGGGTCGTTCCGCTCCATGATGACGGGCTTCAACCCCCCGGCAATTGCGCCACGCGATCACGGACATAGACAGGCACCGCCGCCTCCGGCGGGCGCAGTTTCCCGCCCGCTTCGCAGGACTGCGCAGCGAGCCGCACCAGGCTGCGGGCCGAGGGCAGCGCAATCGTCTTGGGCGGGTCCACGCCATTCGGCAAGCATGCGTCGCCGTACGCCGCCCACGCATTGCCGACACCGCGCGCCGTCCCGGTCGACGTGGGCAGCACCATCCGGCCCGGCGCGTCGACGGCGTCCTCGGTAATCCGTTCCAACCGGTTTTCCACCGCCCGGAACACCGCCCAGTAGACCTCGCCCATTCTGGCGTCCAGCGCCGCCACGATGTCACCGTCGGCCCGCATGGCTTCGGCCTCGGCCAGCATCTCCAGATCCGACACGGGAATGACCCCCAAATCGCATCCGTATGCCAGACCCTGAACCAGCGCGGCCACGACCCGCAGACCGGTGAAGCTGCCCGGGCCGCAGCCGAATGCGACAGCATCCAGGGACGACAACGCGAACCCGGACGCGGACATCGTCTCCCTGACGGCCTGCAGCAACCATTCGCCGTGCCCGGCTGCGGCCTCTCGTTCGCGGTACAGGATGTCGCCGTCGCACCACAAGGCGACGCTCGCCCGCTCCGTCGCCCCGTCAATCGCCAGCAGGCGCATCGATCATGTCTCCCACGTTGGCGCGCAGCGCGCGGAAAAACGCGGCCACCCGACTTTCATCACGGGTCACCGGCGTCGGCGGCAAGCTGTCCAGAAAGGCCCGGCCGTAGGGCCGCTCGAGAAGCCGACGATCCCCCACGAGCAGCACGCCACGATCGTGCGCATCGCGGATCAGGCGCCCGGCCCCCTGGCGCAGCGCCATCACGGCCGCTGGCAACTGCACCTCGCGAAAGGCGTTACCACCCTGGTTTTCTGCGGCCTTGATACGCGCCTGCAGGACGGGGTCGTCCAGCGCCGCAAAGGGCAGCCGGTCGATGGCGACGAGTTGCAGCGCCTCTCCGCGCACATCCACGCCCGCCCAGAAACCGGCGGCGCCGAGCAACACCGCGTTACCCGCCGCCACGAATCGTTCCAGCAAGCGTGCCGGCGGCGCGTCACCCTGCGTCAGGACCGGGAACGGCAGATCCGCGAGCGCCGCGGCTGCATGACGCAGCGCGCGGTGGCTGGTGAACAGGAGGAAGGCTCGCCCCCCGCTCCATTCGAGCACGGGGCGCACCGCGGCCAGGAAGCGCGCGTCGTACTCCGGCGCATTGGGCAAGGGCAGGTCCGGCGGTACATAGGTCAACGCCTGACGCGCGTAGTCGAACGGACTCGCCAGCTTGAGGCATGGCGTGTTCTCATCCAATCCCACATCCCGCAGAAAATGCGAAAAGCGCGCGGCGACCGTGAGAGTCGCCGACGTGAAGATCCAGGGACAAGGCTGCCGGTCACGGAACGCCCGCAAGGCCGTCCCCACCTCCAAGGGGGTGCTGTGAAACACCAGCGCGTTGCGCGCCGTGTGCATCCAGTGCACCTGCGGCCGATCGCCCTGTTCCGCGCCCCACTGCGCAAGCCCATCACTGAGGTGCCGGGCCCGGCGCATCAGCTGATTCAATCCCGGACTGCGGTCTGCCACAGGGTCGAGACCCGCTGCCAGCAACTGGAGCGCGCCTTGCAATCGTCCCCGTTGGTCGGCGAAGGGAACGGAGAACTGCCCGCCCGGGGGATAGGCGATCCGCTGCTCGGCGTCCGGCAGACAGCCGCGCAGTGATCGGGCTTCCCGGTCCACGGCTTCGGCCGTGCGCAGCAAATCGGGCTGGTCAGCGCCCAGTGCCGTCACCTCGCTACGCAGGTCGCGGAGCAGGAGTCCCATCTGGCGGGTGCTGACGGCCGCTCCGAAGAACTGGCTCGCGACATCGCGGATCTGGTGCGCTTCGTCCACGACGATGGCATCGGCCCCGGGCAGCAATTCGCCGAAGCCGTCCTCTCGCAGCGCCATGTCGGCAAACAGCAGGTGATGATTGACGACCACCACCTCGGCGTCCATGGCCGCCCGGCGTGCCTTCACCACATGGCAGTTCCTGAATTCCGGACATTCCTGACCGAGGCAATTGTCGCCACTGGCGGTGATCCGCGCGATCAGATCGGGATCATGGGACAGCGTGGCGCATTCCGACAGGTCGCCCGAACGGGTCTGCTCCATCCAGGGCCGGATGCGGCTCAACGCAGCCCGCCCACTGAACCAGAGATCCTGCTCACTCTGCATGAAGCGGTACCGACACAGGTATCGCCCCCGCCCTTTCAGCAAGGCAACGTCGCGCCGAACGCCGAGGGCACGTTGCAGCGCCGGCAGGTCACGGCCGATCAACTGGTCCTGCAGGGCCAGGGTCGCCGTGGAAACGAGGACTCGCTGCGATCCCAGCAGGACGGGCGCCAGATAGGCGAAGGTTTTGCCGATCCCGGTCCCCGCTTCGATGACCCGTGTCTGCCCGTCGTCCAGTGCTTGTTGCACCCAGCGGCTCATCTCGACCTGCCCGGGCCGGATCTGATACCCGGGCAGCTCGCGTTGCAGCGATCCGTCGCCCGACCAGAACGCGTCCAGCAGCGCCGCCGTCATGCGTCGCGATCGGCTCGGTGCCGCGCCTCGCGCGCGCCGGTGCTGTCTCCCTGCATCTGTCGGGCCTCGGCTATCATGGCCCAGGCACGATGCCGAATCACGCGCGTCTTGCCGCCCAGCGACAGCGCCCGTCGGGCCATGGCCTCCGCCTGTTCCGGTCGTTGCTGGGCCAAGCGGACGCCGGCGAGGCTCAGCCACGGTTCCGGGTGCGCGGGGGCGAGACGCAATGCCCGCTCCGCGGTCGCGGCGGCGCTGTCCATCTGACCTTGGGCGCGCTGCGACTCAACCTGGCGCAGCAGTGCCTGTGCAGCGGGGCTCAACGGCGGCAGCGGCGCGTCCTCCCGGATGACGGGCTTTGGCGGTGTTTCTTCCGGCGGTGAGGTGGCTGGCACGGCAGCAGGCGCGTCGGCCTGCCGTTCAGGCGACGCCGGCGGCACGCGCCAGCCGGCGCTGCAAGCCGTCAGGAGCCACACTGCGGCGGCGAGTATCGTCCAGGATCGCTTCATGGTGATCGGTCCGCCTTATATGCCGGCATCATCGCGTGAGGAGTTCCTGCCACCACTGGCGAATCTGCTGCGCCGGTGACGATCGTTCGTCGGGCCAGTCCTCGCCCGGGGCGCACGGCAGCGGGTCGATCGGTCCCCCGCCTTCGCGGAACGGCAACTCGATCGCGCCGGGGCATTCCGGGCCGGCGGCGCGGCCGCTGGCAGGGTCGACCCATTGCAAAGATACCCCTTCGGGCAGCATGCGGGGAACGGGATGCAACTCCGTTTGGCGCATGAAATCGAGCCAGACCGGGAGCGCGCCCGCGGATCCCGACAGGCCCATCGGGGTGTTGTCGTCCCGCCCCACCCAGACCACGGCGAGCCGATCACCGGCATAACCGGCGAACCATGCGTCGCGCTGATCATCCGTGGTACCCGTCTTGCCGGCCGCTTCCAGGGCAGGGGGGAGCGCCGCAGCGGCACGTGCCGTCCCTTGACGGACGACCTGCTGCAGCGCGGCGTGAAGCAGCGCCATGGCCTGCGGTGAGGCGGCCGTCTGCACCGCCAGCGGATAGCGTTGCAGGGCCTCGCCGCGCGGCGAGACGACTTGCTGGATCACCTGCAGCGGAGCGCGTATGCCCGCACCGGCAATCGTCTGATACATCTGGGCGACCTCGAACGGCGTCAGCTCGACGGCCCCGAGGAGCAAGGCCGGGACCGGCAGGACATCCGCCTCCACC
>PKCW01000286.1 GCA_002862965.1 Pseudomonadota bacterium | reverse complement strand
CCTGTTTGCATTTTGGGAAAATCGTGGTCACTCGGGGAAGACTCGCCTGACGCGCTCAGCAGTGTATGTGATCGCACCCAGCCGTGGTAAAACAGGTAGTTTTTCAGTCCTACCAAGCGCGAGCGGCGTTGTGTTTCGCCCGCCCGTGCCCGTCCAAGGCCGTCTCTCAGTGAAGTCACTCCTGAGTTTGCGCAAGGCCAGGCTGGTGATACAGCTGATGCCACAGAGTTGCAACAAAAGCCATACTTGCCAATTTTTGGTTTTGGCGTGAGTTTGCCAAAGGTTGAGAATGGCTTTACCTCCGACTTCATCCAAGTCATCGTACTCGTGGTTGGTGTCACCGATCGTCCGAATTCCTTCACCTTGGCCACGATGGTCTGGTAGTCGCTGTGGCCGAACGGCGTATAGCTTTCCCAGATATCCGCTTCGGCGACGCCCTTGGATTTCAGGAAGGCGCGCAGGATCTTGTTGGTGGTGCGCGGATAGACGTAGTCGGTGCCCAGCAGCACCCAGCGCTTGGCGCCGCCACCGTCTTCGCTCATCAGGTATTCCACCGCAGGGATGGCCTGCTGGTTGGGCGCGGCGCCGGTGTAGAACACGTTCTTCGACTGCTCCTGGCCTTCGTACTGGACCGGGTAGAACAGGAGGCCGTCGAGTTCCTCGAACACCGGCAGCACCGACTTGCGGGATACCGAGGTCCAGCAACCGAACACCACGGCCACCTTGTCGCGCGTCAACAGTTCCCGGGCCTTTTCGGCGAACAGCGGCCAATCCGATGCCGGATCCACCACGACGGGTTCCAGCTTCTTGCCCATCACGCCACCCTTGGCGTTGATCTCGTCGATGGTCATCAGCGCCACGTCCTTCAGCGAGGTCTCGCTGATGGCCATGGTGCCGGAAAGCGAATGCAGGATGCCGACCTTGATGGTCTCGGCGGCGGAGGCCAGACCGGCAGCGGCCGTCAAGCCGAGCGCAAGCAGGGCCATCCCGGCCTTGCGGAACGATTTCGCCTGAATCATCGGGAAACTCTCCTCGTCCTTGATGCACGGTGAGCGAGCAAAGAGGCCCTCGTCCTCCGAGGGCCTCGTCGCGACGTCAGTTCACGTCAAAGGCGTACTTGATGCTGAACACCATGGTGTCGCCCTGGTCGACCTCGTCGCGGGTCTCGCCGCCGATGATGTAGGTCACGCCCATGGTGGCGCCGGTTTCACCGATGGGGTGGGACAACGTGAAGTTGGCGTGGCGGAAGCCGGAATCCTGCAGCGTGACGCTGCCCAACTCGTCGTTGTCGTCATCGTCATAGGTGTAGTAGCCCAGATCGATGGCGAAAGTGAAATCGGAAGGCAGCGGGAAGGAGTAGCCGGCGGTCCAGTAGATGTCGCCCCCGTTCCCCCAGACACCGTCGTTGAGCAGATACTGCATCTTGGCGTAAGCGCCCTTGTAGGACACGCCCAGCAAGGCTTCGGTCAGATCGGAATCATCGACGCTGATGTAGTAGTACTGGATCAGGCCGATGTTGAAGGTGACGTCGCCAACGGTGGGCGCATAGCCGAAGTAGAAATCGTTTTCGAAGCCGGTCTTGGCGGTCGTGTCGCCATCCGTTTCGTAGTTGTAGTCGAGGCTGGAGCCCCAGTAGCCCGCGTAGAAGCCGCTGTCATGGGTGTAGTCGAAGCCGCCCTGCAAGGCCGGATCGTCGCTTTCGGCATCGTTGGTCACGCCGCGCAGGACGTACTTCGAAAAGACACCGATGTTGCCGGTGACGGCCGCCTGCGCGGATTGCGCCGTGAGTGACAAAATGCCGAGGGCGGTTACGCCCATGATCTGGCGGCTGAGGGATGAGACCTTCATATGGCTTGCTCCTGACGATGGTTACCCTGAGAGACCGGCCGACGTTGGCCGGGAGGGACGCCTGATTATTGGGCCCACGGAGCATCAGCAGAATCTATGCCACCTGCCATGAGGTGAGCGGTTTGCGTCAGGTGTCACAATTGCGACACAACAGGGCGCCGATTGTCGGGCTCGAGAGCCCTCCCGGCGACCATCCGCACCGCCGCGTTGCGCTTTTTTAGTGCGCACCGAAGCGGTTTGTTCGGTTCAGGGGCGTCTCGCGCCGGTCCGGCGATGTCAGCGGCCGGGCAATCCTTCGCGCTCGATGAAGCTGACGACGTCGGACAAGCCGGAGCGGGTCTTGAGATTGGTGAACACGAAAGGCCGCTCGCCGCGCATGCGCCGCGCATCCCGATCCATCACCTCCAGGGAAGCGCCCACGTGCGGGGCCAGATCGGTCTTGTTGATGATGAGGAGGTCGGAGCGCGTGATGCCGGGTCCGCCCTTGCGCGGAATCTTGTCGCCGGCGGAGACGTCGATCACGTACAGCGTCAGGTCCGACAGCTCCGGACTGAAGGTGGCCGCCAGGTTGTCACCACCGCTCTCGACGAAGACGAGGTCCAGATCGGGAAAGCGCTCGCCGAGTTGAGCCACGGCGGCGAGATTCATGGACGCATCCTCGCGGATGGCGGTGTGCGGGCAGCCGCCGGTTTCGACGCCGAGAATGCGATCCGGGGCGAGCGCGCCGCTGCGGGTGAGAAATTCGGCGTCCTCGCGCGTATAGATGTCATTGGTGACCACGGCGATCTGGTAGCGCTCGCGCATCTGCTTGCACAAGGCGTCGACCAATGCCGTCTTGCCCGACCCCACCGGCCCGCCGATGCCCACCCGCAACGCCTGTTTCGTGTCCATGCTCGCCCCCATTTTGGCGCCCTTGCGCGGCGCGGCCGGCCCCCGCACCGCGAGGGCCGGTTTACCTTACGGGATAGGCGCGCGTCATGGGAATGCCGGAATCGACGCGGATCACCGATCGGCCCATCAGACCGCCTCCTCCAGACTGGCCATGTCGATTACGAAACGGTACTTCACGTCGCTTTTGAGCATGCGCTCGTAGGCCTCGTTGATGGCGCGCATCGGAATCTGCTCGATGTCGGAGACGATGCCGCGCTCGGCGCAGAAATCCAGCATTTCCTGGGTCTCGGCGATGCCGCCGATGAGCGAGCCGGCAATCTGGCGGCGCTTGAAGATGAGATTGAACACCTGCGGCGAGGGATGCGGCTCGGCCGGGGCGCCGACCAGGGTCAGGGTGCCGTCGCGCTTGAGCAGGTTCAGATAATCGTCCAGCCGATGTGGCGCCGCCACGGTGTTGAGGATGAAATCGAAGCTGTTGCGATGCGCAGCCATCTGCTGCTTGTCCCGGGAGATCACGACCTCGTCGGCGCCGAGGCGCCTGGCGTCGGCCTCCTTGCCGGGCGAAGTGGTGAACAGCACCACGTGCGCGCCCATGGCGTGGGCCAGCTTGACGCCCATGTGACCCAGGCCGCCCAGACCGACGATGCCGACCTTCTTGCCGGGGCCGGCGCGCCAGTGGCGCAGCGGCGAATAAGTGGTGATGCCGGCGCAGAGCAGCGGCGCCACGGCGGCAAGCTGGCGCTCGTCGTGGCGGATCCGCAGCACGAAAGGCTCCTTCACCACGATGACCTTCGAGTAACCCCCGTAGGTATTGCCACCGTCTTCCTGCGCCGGGCCGTTGTAGGTGCCGGTGAAGCCATTCTCGCAGTACTGTTCGAGCCCCTCGTCGCAGGACGGGCAACGTTGACAGCTGTCGACCATGCAGCCGACACCGGCCAGATCTCCGACCTTGAACCGGCTCACCGCCGCGCCCACCGCGGTCACGCGACCGACGATCTCGTGGCCGGGCACGCTGGGGTAGACGGTGTTGTGCCACTCGTTGCGCGCCGTGTGCAGGTCCGAGTGACACACGCCGCAGTGGAGGATCGCGATCACCACATCCTGCGGGCCGGGATCGCGACGCTCGAAGCTGAACGGTTGCAAGGGGCTGGCGGCATCGTGGGCGGCGTAGCCGTAGGTCTTCA
>PKCW01000084.1 GCA_002862965.1 Pseudomonadota bacterium | reverse complement strand
GCTTTGCCCTCGGGCAACGGCTGCTGGTTTTCCTCGGCGTCGTGCTGCTGGCGGGCGCCGGCGCGTGGGTCATGACGAGCATGCCCATCGACGCCTATCCCGACATTTCCACGACCCAGGTGAAGATGGTCGTGAAGGTGGCCGGGCTCACGCCCGAGGAGATGGAAACGCGCGTCAGCGCGCCGATCGAAGTGGAAATGCTGGGCATTCCGCATCAGGTCATGCTGCGCTCCACGACCAAGTATGCCCTCGCCGACATCACCATCGATTTCGAGGAAGGAACCGACATCTACTGGGCGCGGCAGCAGGTGGCCGAGCGGCTGAACGGGGTCTGGGACCGGCTGCCCGCGGACGTGACGGGCGGGATCGCGCCCATGACCACGCCGCTGGGCGAGATGCTGATGTTCACCGTGGAAGGCGAGGGGGTGTCCCTGGCCGAGCGCCGCAGCGTGCTCGACTGGGTGATCCGGCCGGCGCTGCGCACGGTGCCGGGGGTGGCGGACGTCAATGCACTGGGCGGCGAGGTGCGCAGCTTCGAGGTGGTGCCGAACCTCGAGCGCCTTGCCGCCCACGGCATTTCCCTGGCCCAGTTGCGCGAAACGCTGGCGGTGAACAACCGCAACGATGGCGCCGGCCGACTTTCCGAAGGGGAGGAAGCCTGGCTGGTGCGTTCGGAGGGCAGTGTCCGGAATCTGGCCGATCTGGCCGGCATCGTGGTGCGCCCCGATCCGGTCGAGCCGGTCCGGCTGGCCGATGTGGCGCAGGTGCGGGAAGGCGTGCTGACCCGCTATGGCGGCGTCACCCACCATGGCCGGGGCGAGACGGTCCAGGGCCTGGTGCTGGGCCTGCGCGGCGCCAATGCGCGCGAGGTGGTGCGCGGCGTGCGCGCCAAGCTCGACGCCCTGGCGCCGTCCCTGCCGGAGGGCGTGCAGGTCAGCATCTTCTACGATCGGGGCGATCTGGTGGATCGCGCCGTCCACACCGTCAGCCGCGCCCTGATCGAGGCGGTGGTGCTGGTACTGGTGCTGCTGGTGCTGTTCCTCGGCGACCTGCGCGCCGCGCTCACGGTCGCCCTGATCCTGCCGCTCTCCGCGCTGGCGACCTTTCTGTGCATGCGCTACTTCGGGCTGACGGCGAACCTGATGAGCCTGGGCGGGCTGGCGATCGCCATCGGCATGCTGGTGGATGCGGCGGTGGTGATGGTGGAGAACGTCGTGACCCATCTGGCGCACCAGCGCGACGGCGATCGCCTGCCCCGCTTGCACGTCATCTACCGCTCTGCGCGCGAGGTGGCGGCGCCCACCACGGCGGGCATCCTGATCATCGTCATCGTCTTTTTGCCGCTGCTCAGCCTGCAGGGTCTGGAAGGCAAGCTGTTCATGCCGGTGGCGGCCACCATCGTGTTCGCACTCACCAGCTCCCTGCTGCTGTCGCTGACGGTCATTCCCGTCCTGGCGTCGGTGCTGCTGGGGCGGGTCAGCCATGTCGAGCCGTTTCTGGTGCGTCTGCTCCACCGCGCCTATACGCCCCTTTTGCACTGGGCGCTGGGCCACACTGCGGTCCCGGTGACGGTCGCGCTCGGGCTGCTGGTTCTGGCCGGCTTCCTCTACACGCAGGTGGGCAAGACCTTCATGCCGACCCTGGATGAGGGCACGGTCATCGTACAGCTCGAAAAGCTGCCGTCCATCACGCTGGAGGAATCGCTGGCCGTCGACCAGCGCGTGCAGCAGGCGCTGATGCGTCTTCCCGAGGTGGTGGGTGTCGTGGCCCGCACCGGCAGCGACGAGCTGGGACTCGATCCCATGGGCCTGAACGAAACCGACAGCTTCCTGCAGCTCAAGCCCCCGACTGAATGGCGCATGGCCACCAAGGATGCGTTGCTGGCCTCACTGCGTGAGCAGCTCGACGGCTTTACGGGCCTGAACTACGTGTTCAACCAGCCCATCGAGATGCGTGTCTCCGAAATGCTGACCGGCGTGCGCGGGGATCTGGCGGTGAAGATCTTCGGCCCCGACCACGCGACCCTGACCCGGCTGGCGCACCAGATCGGCGCCGTCCTGCAGACGATCCCCGGTGCCGAGGACGTCTACATCCCGGCCAGTGAAGGGGCGCTCTACTTCCGTCTCGTCCCCGACCGTCTGGCCCTGGGCCGACTCGGCTTGAGCATCGAGGCGCTGCAGGATCAGTTGCGCATGCTGGTGGAGGGCTGGCCCGCGGGCATCGTCTACGAGGGCGACCGGCGCATCGCGCTGGTGATCCGCGGGGATGCCGATCTGCGCCGCGCGCCGGGCGATTTTCTGGCCCAGCAGGTGGTCCTGCCCGACGGCCGCTGGGTGCCCCTGGCCAATCTGGTGTCGGTCGAGCGCACCGAAGGGCCGGTGGCCATCAAGCGCGAACAGGGGGTCCGCAACGCGGTGGCGATCGCCAACGTCGGGGGTCGCGATCTGGTCGGCTTCGTCGCCGAGGCGCAGGCGCGCATCGCCCAGGAGGTCAGCTTGCCGAGCGGCTACGCCATCGCCTGGGGCGGCGAGTTCGAAAACCAGCAGCGGGCCGCGCAGCGGCTGGCGATCGTGGTGCCGCTGGCGGTCGGGCTGGTGTTCCTGCTGCTGTTTTCCACGTTCGGCTCGGTGCGTCAGGCGGTGCTGGTGCTGACCAACATTCCCTTTGCCATGATCGGCGGCATCGCGGCCTTGTGGGCGACGGGCGAGTATCTGTCGGTGCCCGCCTCGGTCGGTTTCATTGCCCTGCTCGGCATTGCGGTGCTCAATGGCGTGGTGATGGTCAGCTACTTCAACCAGCTGCGGGCGGCCGGCCGATCGATGGAGACGGCGGTGATCGAGGGCGCCCAGCGGCGGCTGCGGCCGGTGCTGATGACCGCCAGCATCGCCGCGCTGGGGCTGGTGCCGCTGTTGTTCGCGACTGGGCCGGGCAGCGAGATCCAGCGGCCGCTCGCCATCGTGGTGATCGGCGGGCTGGTGTCGTCCACCCTGCTCACCCTGCTGCTGCTGCCGATTCTGTACCGGCGATTCGGTGAGGCTAGGCCATGAATGCAGGCGTGATGAATCCGGCCGATGAGCCGTCCGTGCTGATGACGCTGGTGGTGGCGCCCACCGTCTCCGATGCGGTGATCGACTGGCTGTTGCAGCAGCCGGTGGTCCAGGGCTTCAGTTCGCATGAGGGGATGGGGCATGGCCACGACCCGCGGCAGCTGAGCGTCACCGAGCAGGTCGCGGGGTGCCGGCCGCGGACCTTCTTCAGCATCATCCTGCCGCACGCCGCACTGGGCGCGTTTCTGCAAGCCTTGCGAGCCGATCTTGCCGGCATGGAAGTGCACTACTGGGCCGCGCCCGTGCTGGCCCACGGGCGTCTCGACGCCGACGTCGCATCCGACGCTTCGTCGGGCGGCGCCGAGGCATAGCACCCGCGCCGCCGGGTGTGGCGCAGAAAATCGCGGTCGGCACGGCCTTGAGCGACGACCCTGCGGCGTGCAGCGGCCGCCGCAGGGTTGCGGGCGTTTCAGTAGCGGTACTCGCCGTTCTGGATCGCCTGATAGATCGGCAGGGTCAGCAGCGTATAGGTGTCGGTGCCCGGCAGCCACACGTAGAGCGGATCGGAGACCTTGTTGACGTCGAAGCCATCGGACTTCAGGTCGGTTTTCTTGTACTTGAAGGTGCCGGTGGTCTCCATCTGCTCGCGCAGGCGCAGGAAGACCGGCACCGCGAAAGGCGGCAGCTCCTTGCGTGCGAAGGCCAGCAGCGCCTTGAAATCGAGCTCGGACTCCGGCAGGGAGGGCGTGATGGCGGCCATGCCGGCACGGCCGTCGGTGTTGGGGATCTGCACCCCGTAGACCACGGCTTCCTCGATGTGCGGATGGCTGCTGAGGATGCTTTCCAGTTCGGTGGTCGAGACGTTCTCGCCCTTCCAGCGGAAG
>PKCW01000284.1 GCA_002862965.1 Pseudomonadota bacterium | reverse complement strand
ATTCGAGCATTTCTAGGATCTTGAGCCGGGGAAGCGTGACCTTCAGCCCGACCTTGCGGATGTCCTTGGATTCCAATGTGCCGCTCTCCGTGTGTTCCGGGCCTGCCATCGTCACCCGATGGATTTTTCGCTACTATGGCGCGTCGCAAACCGCTCGTGGCCCATCATGAAACGACCACTGCCCATCGTCATCCTGAGCCTCTCGCTGCTCCTCGGCGGATGCATCGTCTACAAACCCGAGGTCCGTCAGGGCAATACGCTCGATCGCGCGGCCATCGACCAGCTTGCGCCGGGCCTGACGCGTGAGCAGGTGCAGTACCTGCTGGGGCGCCCGGTGCTCAAGAACCTGTTCGATGCCGACCGATGGGACTATGTATTTTATCATCGCGGCCGACGTGATGAGGAACAGTGCCGACTGACCGTGTTTTTCGAGCAGGACCGACTCGATCGCGTGGAAACCCAGCCCACCGGCGATGCCTTCTCGGCGTGCGTCGACAAGTCGACCCGCATCAAGCCCAATAAATTCTGAACGACGAGCCTCGCCGGGCCGCATCGCGCCATTGAGCATCGGCGCGCCTGCGGCCCCGGCTCACGTTCGCGCCGCCCCTCTCGCCCGTTCCGCCCGCCGCCGCCGCGCCTCTTTGGGATCGACCGGCAGGGCCCGGTAGATCTCGACGCGATCCCCGGCACGCAGCGCGGTATCGGGCGCGCAGACCGCGCCGAAGATCCCCACCGGCGCCGCGGACAACTGCGCCTCGCCCAGCAACTCGACCAGACCGCTGGCGCGGACCGCGTCCATCACGCAGGCGCCGGCCGGCAATTCGACGGCGATGCGCCAGATCCGCTCGGGCGCGGCGTAGACCACGGTGACGGCAAGGCCGCCCTGACTCTCATCCGGCACCTGCACGCCTCCTCCTTCGCCGCCCTGCGGCCCTGATGGCCTTGCTTTATACTCGCCTGCAAATGTCCAAACCCAACGCATCGAACGGCCATGGTACGGGCTCGACCATCGCCGTCAATAAAAAAGCCCGTCACGACTTCTTCATCGAAGAGCGCCTCGAAGCCGGGATCGCCCTGGAAGGCTGGGAAGTCAAGGCCCTGCGCGCCGGCCGCGTCCAGCTGGTCGACAGCTACGTCATCATCAAAAATGGCGAGGCCTGGCTGCTGGGCGTCTTCATCACGCCGTTGCAGACGGTCTCCACGCACTACGTCCCCGAAGCGCAGCGCACGCGCAAGCTGCTGCTGAACCGACGCGAGCTCGACCAGCTTATCGGCGCGGTCGAGCGCAAGGGCTACACGCTCCTCGCGCTGTCGATGTACTGGAAGCAGGGACGCTGCAAGATCGAGCTGGGCCTCGCCAAGGGCAAACAGGCCCACGACAAGCGCGCCAGCGAGCGCGACCGCGACTGGCAGCGCGAAAAGGGCCGGATCATGAAACACGCACGCTGACACCGAACTTGCGCGCGCGTATAGTGTCAGATGAATCACACGGGGGCGACCTGGTTTCGACGGAGGTCGCGAAGCCCGCGGTGCATGCCGAGGTGCAGTGCCCCTCGTTAATCACACTGCAAATCAATTAGTTGCCAACGACGACAACTACGCACTCGCCGCTTAAAACCCGGTAGGGTGCCGTCTGACCGGGGACGTGCCTGTGCGCCCGGCCTCCAGGCGTCATCTCTCACAGGATCGCGATCTCACCCGCCCGGGGTCGAATCGCTAAAGCTATCCGGGCTCGCCGTCTGTCTTCCCTGCCCGTCGGGTAGCAGCCGGTCAAATCAATAGACCGGGACAAGCATGTAGAGCCAACGGTAGAGGATTTTCGGACGCGGGTTCGATTCCCGCCGCCTCCACCAATTAGAAGGGCCTGGATAGTCTCCAGGCCCTTTTTCTTGCCCGAAATCCCGGCGTGGCGCGGGGTTCCAGCCATCCGTACTGCGGGTGACCGCCGGACGAAACGCCTGAAATTGGCCACTTGCTCTGCCGGAACCGTCTCCACTCTCCGTTTGGCCTGCGGGTAAACGAAGATACCTTCCTAAATAATTCACAATCTTACGCGCACTTATTCACTGTCAACCAAGGCCACCGGTCAGACATCGAGCGCCATCAGAGCATCGTCGGCGGCCGCTTGATCGTCTCTCAAAAGCGATACATAATTGCGGAAACGGAGGATCTGACCATGGCCCATTCCACGATGTTGCATGTCCGGGTGGACGACGAAATCAAGACGCAAGCCAGCGAGGCACTCGCAGCCATGGGGCTGTCCGTGTCCGACGCTGTTCGCATCCTGCTCAAGCGCGTGGTCAATGACCAAGCGTTTCCGCTGGAGTTGAAGGTGCCCAACGCCCAGACCCGCGCAGCGATGGAAGAAGCCCGCGCCATGGCCAAGGCGCGCACCACCCGTTTTGACGCTGCCGACGCTCTGATCGATGACCTCGAAAACGCAAGTTTCGGCGCAAGCCAAAAAGCCCGCCAGCAGTAAGCGGGCAGCGCCGCCCAGGGCGTGCGATTACACCAAGACCTTCCTCAAAGACTGGGAGCGCCTCTCGCGCTCAGGCCGATACGACCTGAAGCGCCTGAAGGAGGCGATGCTGCTGCTCATTGCCAACGATGAGCCGCTGGCCCCCGAATGGCTGGACCACCCGCTCAAAGGCGATTGGGCCGACCACCGCGAATGCCACATTGGCGGCGACTTCCTCCTCATCTACCGTCTGGATGGCAACGCCATCATCTTTGTGCGGGCTGGCACGCACTCTGCCTTGTTCGAGGAGTGATCCGCGGCGATTGCATCACTGCCCGCTTTCACCAACCCAGCCCGCCAGCGCTGGGAATCCATCCCCGTCGACATCCGCCAGCGCCTGCTGTCCAATGCCTGGTGCGGCCATTGCAGCCACGAAACGACCATCACCAACTTCACCGGCACCCTCAAGGGAGGCGACCTGCTGCTGGTGGGCCAATGTGCCGAATGCCAAGGTGACGTGGCCCGGGTCATCGAGGGCTCGTAACCCGATCACGCATCGAACCCCGCCACCACCTCCCGCTGCGCCATCCAGTCGGTCGGCAGCGGATTCCGCTGAAACCACAGCAGACTCATGCACCGGGGCTGCTGTCCCGACGTCCCCCTGCTTTCAGTAGCGGGACGAATTCGGATCCGGCCGACACCGAAGCGTCAGCTCGGCTCGATTGCGGACACCCGCGAAGTCGAGCAGTCCGGCATCTCGCCGCGTGAGCTTCTGGCCTGCCGGGGTTGTACGGGCTCCCGCACAGGCTAGAATGGGCACTTTCGCGCGGGCCACATGCCCGCCGTCTGGCACGCCACCGACAGGGGTTCTCCTTTCCCATGGTGCTCATCCGCTCTCCTCGCCCGCTTCTGCTTTCCTTCCTCTTGCTGTTCTGGACCACCGTCGCGCTCGCCGCGCCCATCCCGGTGCCGGCGCCACCGCAGATCAATGCCAGCAGCTATGTGCTGATGGACTTCGACAGCGGACGGCTGTTGGCCTCGAACAATGCCGACCAGCGCGTGGAGCCGGCGAGCATCACCAAGGTGATGACGGCCTATGTGGCCTTCCGGCAACTGGCGGATGGCGACCTCAAGCTCGACGAGCCGGTGACCATCAGCGAGAAGGCCTGGCGCTCGGAAGGCTCGCGGACCTTCCTGAAGGTGGGTTCGCAAATCGATGTCGAAACCCTGGTCAAGGGCATGATCGTGCAATCGGGCAACGATGCGAGCATCGCGCTGGCCGAGCACATCGCCGGCGCGGAGGAGTCCTTCGCCGGCCTGATGAACCAGTACGCGCAGCAGATCGGCATGCGCAACTCCCATTTCATGAACGCAACCGGGCTGCCGGACCCCAATCACTACACCACGGCGCACGACATCGCCCTGCTGGCGCAGGCCATGATCCGCGACTTCCCCGAGCAATATCGCTGGTATTCGATCCG
>PKCW01000127.1 GCA_002862965.1 Pseudomonadota bacterium | reverse complement strand
CGTGGCCTTGCTCGAGACCCCGCTCGTCGCCGCTCAATCCGCGACCGCCTGACGGGGCGTCCAGCCGAGCCATCGGCGCCGGGCGGTTCGTTACCGCTCGAGGGTGTAGATCGCGTCGATGCTGGATTGCGTGCCGCTCTCGGTGCGCAGGGTCCAGCGGCGGCTGAGCGTATAGCGCGTGCGCAAGGTGCTCACCGCATTGAAGACACCGACGCCATAGCTCACATGGAGCCGGGGTGTGAGATAGCGTCCGACGCTCAGTTCGCTGGCGGTGACGTCGCCCGTGTTCCTGACCTCGACATCCTGCACCCCGAACCGGCTGCCGATACGCTGCGCCAGGAGCTCGCCGCCGGCCAGGCCCACCGCCGCCGCGGCGCGGTTCATGGCTGCGCCATCATCCCCGCTGGCCTGGTTCAGCGGGCGCCCGAGCACCAGATAGGCCAGGGCATCGGACTGGGGCAGCAGCGGTTGTGAAAACACCTTCACGTCCGGCTGCTGGACCAGTCCGCGCGCCTCGACCCCGACGGTCTGGTCGCCGAATTTCCGGCTCGCGCGCAGATCGAGCCCCGGCGTGTCGAGCGGCGCGCCCGCGTAAAGGATGCGACCGTGCTCGATGGTGAGGTCCTGCCCATAGGCCCGGTAGCGACCATCGAGGATGAGTTCGCCGCTCGCGACCGGCAGCGTTCCGGGCCCTTCGCGCAGGCCGAGCTGGCCAGTGATGTCGGTCTTGAGCCCGAAGCCCTCGAAACGCACCTTGTCCCCCAGGATCAGCCGCAGGTCCAGCGCCCAGGGCAGGGCGCCGCGCGTGGCCGCCGCCTCGGGTCCCACGATCACCTCGTCCCTGCTGGGCTTGACCGTGCCTTCCAGTTCCCTGGGCTTGAGCAAGGCGTCGGGCACGGTGAGCTGACCGTTCACGGCCAGCTTCTCCGGCGTGTAGCTCACCTGCATGTCGGGCGAAACGCGCACCCGGGCCTCGGTCGTGTCGGCGACCAGCACATCCCGCCCGCGCAGGCGCACCTGCAGTTCCGGACGGCCCTGCTGCAGCCCGAGCTGGCCGTCGATGGACAGGGCGCCACCGCCCGAATCGAGCGCGCCGGCGAGACGCAAGCGGTCGCCGCCGATCGGCGTGGCTTCCAGCCCGATCCCGCGCAGTTGCAGGCCCGCGACCGGAACGTCGACGGCGCCCTCGGTGAGCCGGGCGGCACCCGAAAATTCCGGCGCCCGCCACGGGCCGCGCCAGGCCAGATCGGCCGACAGGCGCCCACGCGGCCGATCGAGCTGGGTGATGAGGAGCGCCAGCGGCGCCAGCTCGTTGGTGTCGAGTTGCACCCGGCCTTCCGCCGGAAGGTCTGCCAGCCGTTGCCAGTGACCGTCGTAGGCGGGAATGGCGAGCCCGGCTTCCAGTCGGCCCGCCGCGCCCGGCTGACCGCTCAGCCGGGCGGTGAGCCCGCGCGGCGTCGCCGCCCCGGTGAGTCGTAGCGCCTCGAGCGTCAGAAAGCGATCCGGCGGCAAGCCGGCGATGGGGCTCTTGCGCTCGACGATGACGTCGTCCGCCTGAGCGGCGATCGTGCCCGTCATGCGCTCGCCGGTACCTTGCGCTTCGACGGTCCCGCCGACACGCCCGACCAGGCGCCAGTCTGGACCCAGGAGGCCTTGCCAGGGCGCAAGGTCGAGGTCCGTCAGTTGCAGTTGCGCGGCGAGCGCTTCGGGTCGCCATTGCCCCTGGGCGCACAGGGACTGGCCGGCCTGTCGCAGACACAGTCCGGACAGCGCCGCCTGCTGTCGACCGAGTTCCAGCGCCGCGGGCTGCGCCAGTTGCCAGGGCGCGCCATCCCGGGGCCGCAGCGCCAGCGCCGTCATGCGTCCCGCCCAGAGCGGCGCTTTCCAGCCGCCCGCGGCTTCCATCTGCACGGCCAGCGCGGGCTGCTCGGCGCTGATCGACAGGCGATGCGCATCCGGTCGGCCCTGCAACGTGACCTTCGCCGCATCCACGCGCCGCGCGTCGCTCTCGACCCCGCGCGCGGTGGCGTCCAGGCTCAAGGGGCCGTTCCAGCCGCCCCACTGGCCGGCCACCTCGAGCGCCTCCAGACGTGTGGCGTCCAGACGCACCTTCCCCGCCGATGCATCGAGCTCGATGCGCGGATCGGTGCGGGGGCCCGCGGCCTGAGCCGCCAGCGCCAAGTGCCCCGAGGCGCCCGGCCAGAGGTCGCCGAGGTCGGGCGCGTCCAGCCGGGCCTGCAGGCGCACCGTCTCGGCCCAGCGGCCCTCGCCGGTCAGTCGCGCCTGGCCGGAGCGCGCCTGCAGCCCGGTCAGCGTCCAGTCGCTGCCGCCACCCGAAAGCGCCGCCTTTGCGGCGAGCGGCCGTCCGCGCAGTTGGCCCTGCAGGCTCCGGATCTCGGCCTGCGCCTGTAGCCCGCTCGCGTCACGCTGCCCCCGCGTCGATGCATCGAGCGCCAGCCGCCCGGGCCAGCGCGCATCGATACCACCCGGATCCAGGCCGCGTCCGCGCACCTCGAAGCCCCAGGACAGCGCCGGCGACCAGCGCAGCAGGCCGCTGCCCTCGACGGTCCCCTTGAGCAGCCCACGCGCCGTCAGCGCAGCAATCCGCAACTCTGACCGATCGCCCTGACCCGCCAGCGCCACTGTGGCCGGCTCACGCCCGTTGGCATAGGCGCCTTTGATGAGCGCGCGCAGGCTCAGCTCGTAGCGCGCGAGGGTGCCATCGAGCTGCAGCCGGCCCTCGGGACTGTCGAGCGGCGTTCCCGGCCAGCGCAGGTCCTGCCAGGCGAGGTCGGCCCGGACGGGCTGCTGATCGGCGCCGGAGAAGGGAATGTCTGCCTGACCGCGCAGCCGGCCCGCCGGGCCGTCCATGCGCAGGTGTTCGAGCCGAGCGCCCGAGCGATCGAGCCGCCCGGCAAGCTCGGCCTGCCAGACCCCCTGCGGGGCACCGTCGGCGCGTCCCTGCGCCTCGATCTCGGCGCGCTCGAGCGTCCCCGCGCCCGCGATTTCGCCCTGCAACACGACGGTCTCGGGCACGTCCGGACGAAACAGGTGCGGACGCAGCGCGCGCGTGGTCCATGTGGCCTGCCACTGCAGCGGTCCCAGCGGCTGGCGGAGCCGGGCGACTAGCTCGTAGGCGTAGGGCGCAGGGGCGGCGTGCGCGATGCCCAGATCGGTGAGGTCGCCCGCGAGCGCGAAATCGCCGGACCATGCGGGATACCCCGCGACGGGCGCCTGCGCCGCGAGCCGCGCCGTGAGCGGCCAGCGGCCCGTCGTCTCGCCGCTGCCCGCGCCGCTGACCTGCAGGCGCGAATGATCCAGCGCGAGCCGGCCCGCGGACCAGCGGCCCCCGCCCAGCCCAAGGTCCTCGCCGCGCGCGTCGATGCACTGCGGCGCCTCCGAGTCGCGCTGATAGCAGGCCTGTTGCACATCGAGCCGATCCAGGCGAATCGCGAGCGGCAGCGCCAGCGGTGCGGGCGGCGCGCCATCGCCCGGGGGCTGCGCGGCGGCGGGCGCCGTGGCCTGATAGCGGAGATCGCGTAGCGTCAGCTCGGCGATGTGCAGCCGCCGCCGCAGCAGCGGCGCCGGGTGCCAGGCGAGATCGAGCCGACCCACACTCAGCGCCCAGCCGGCGCCACTCACGCGCAATCCGGTGATGCCCACGGGACCGGCCAGCGATCCCTCGGCGAGATCGTAGTCGTAGGTCACCGGCGCGTAGGGCTGCAGCAGCCGCGCCAGCCGATCGACGCCATCGGGTCGCGCGGCCAGCCAGTACGCTGCGCCGGCCAGCCCCAGCACGGTCGCCACCAGGCCGAGCAAGGTCAGGCGCAACAGCTTCACAACTCCGATCCCAAACTCAGGTGCAGCCGCCAGTCCGCCTGCGGATCGTCGATGGGCTGCGCCACGTCCAGCTTCAGCAGGCCCACCGGACTGCGCCAGCGCAA
>PKCW01000236.1 GCA_002862965.1 Pseudomonadota bacterium | reverse complement strand
GCTGGCGCAGCGATTCGGGAAGCTGGGCCTGGGTCAAGGTGACGATGGTGTCTTCGCCCTGTTCGGTCATGTCCATGACGGTCTTGGGGTCGCCCAACTGGATCAGGATCAGGCCTTCGCCCTGATCGCCGCGCCGGAAATCGAGGCTGCGTACGCCCGCAGCGACCGCCGTCGGCGCCGGTGGGGCGGTCGGGACAGCCGCACTGGCGGCGCTCGCGCCGGTGACCTTGCGATTGTCCAGGGTCAGCACGATGCGGTTGTCCCGCACCTGCATGCCGTACTGCGGCAGATCGGTCAGTTCGATCACCACCCGCGTGCGGCCGCCGGCCTCGGCGACCTGAACGGCCTGGGTGAGCCCGACGCCGATCGGGATGCTGCGTTGCGTCAGTCCGTTGGTGACCGCCGGCAGGTCGAGCGCGATGCGGCTGGGCGTGCGCGTGGTGAAGACCTGCGGCTGGGGGGCGGGTCCGGAAAGGATCAGTGCGATCTCGAGCTGATCCGCGCTGCGACGGTTGTGTTCGATGCGTTCCAGCGTCGGGCCGGCATGAACGACACTGGCGAGGAGCGCAAGCAGGCAGGCGCAGAGCAACCGCGGCCCCCGGCAGGTGACTGCAGGCATGTTCATCATCTGGTTCTCCAAGGCGGCCCGCGTGCCGGGCCTGACTGTTTGCTGTCCGATCACGACCCGACCCTCATTCGCTCAGCGCGATGGCGGCGTCGCGCTGCATCCATCCACCGAGACCGTCGGGAACGATTTCCTTGAGCCGGATTTCCCGTTCGGAAATGGCGATGACCCGCCCGTTGTTCCGGCCCAGATACTGTCCGACCGCCACCCGGTGGACGACGCCGTCCGCGGTGCGCACCAGTCCCCATCGCTTGTCCCCGTAGCCCAGCATGCCCAGCAGACTCAGCGCATCGATGGGAAACTCTTCCAGCGGTTGCCGGGCGCGGCGCAGATCGGGCGACAGGCCATTGTTGGGAAGCTGCCGAGCCATCTCGGTTTCCGGATTGTCGAAGGGGCTGCGCCGCCCTGCGGGCACATAGGCGAAGCGCTCGTAGGGCCGCATCTGCGGTACCGCATCGATGTCGGTCGATTTGCGCGCCTTGACCTCGGTGAAGTACGCGTCCAGATCGGAGGTATCCGCGCTGCAGCCGGTCAGCAGCGTGAGCAGGATCAGTCCCACGCGAGTGGCGCGCGGCAGAGGTGCCCCCGGACGGGGCCGCCAAGGACCGGTCGGCTTCATGGCTTGGCCTCCCCTTTTGTGCCTGCGGCAGCAGCGCCGCCCGGTTCTTCCAGATAGCGGTAGGTCATGGCGACGGCGTCCATGACCAGCCCGCCGCCCTCCCCGGCCTTGGCGCCCGTGAGGCTGATGTTGCTGAGGGTGACGATGCGCGGCAACGCGGCCAGGCCGCTCGCGAAATCGCCCATCTGGTGGTAGCTCCCGGTCAGCCGGATGCGGATCGGCGCCTCGGCGTAGAATTCCTTCGAATGCTCGGGCTCGGGCTTGAACACCTGTTCCTCCAGGCCCGTCGCGACGCGCGTCTGGGAGATGTCCTGCAGCAGATTGGCCATCTCCGTCTGGCTGGGCAGTTGGCGCAACATCACCGCAAACCGGGTTTGGATGTCTCGCAACTGGGCCTTGTAGGCATCGAGGTTCGCGACCTGGCGCTGCTTGGTCTCGAAACTCTGCCGCAGTTCGGGCTCTCGGTCCTGAGCCGCCCGGAGTGCGGTCAACTGGGGCTGGATCTGGAACCAGTAGCCGAGGCCGCCCATGATCAGCAACAGCGCGAACAGCGCCAGATTGCGCACCGAGGCCGGCCAGCTGCCGGGATTGTTGGGGTCGACCTTGCGCAGTTCGGCAAGCATCGCAGCGAGATCGAATTTCACGACTGGCCCTCCGTGCCGGACCGGGTCAGCTGGACGCGCAGCGAGAACTGAGCGAAGCGGCCGTTCTTCCCGTCCTTGGTTTCGATGACCACCAGCTGCGGGTCCTGGAACCACGGCGAGCCGTCGAGGTTTTTCATGTAGCTGGAGACGCGGGCGTTCGACTGGGCCTGCCCTTCCAGGGTGATCTGGGTACCTTCCTGGCGCATGACGAGGAGGGTCACGCCGTCGGGCAGGGTCTTGATGAGTTCGTCGAAGAGATGGACGCTGGTGGTTCGCTGATCCTGCAGCTCTTCGATGATGCGCATGCGTTCGATGAGGTTCTGCCGCAGCTTCTGCAGTTCCCGGATCTCGGCGATCTGGGTATCGAGGCGGCGATTTTCTTCCTCGATGCGCCCGTTGCGTGCGTTCTGGCGGTCGATATGGGTTTGCACGTAGGAGTTGACGAGAAAGACGCCGCCCAATGCCACGATCGCCGCGCCGGCCAGGCCGATGAAGAACTGGCGTTGATCGTCCTTGCGTTGCTGCTCGCGCCAGGGAAGCAGGTTGATGTGGTGGGCCATCAGTCGAAACTCCGCATGGCCAGCCCGCAGGCTGTCATCAGGGCCGGCGCGTCCAGTTTCAGTTGCTTGGGCCGCGCTCGGGGCATGACCTTCATGTTGGCGAAGGGATTGGCGATGCGTGTGGCGACTTCCAGTTGTTCCTCGACGGCTTGATCGATGCCCGGGATGCCGGCGCAGCCGCCGGCCAGGATGATCTGGCCGATCTTGTCGATGCGGCTGCTGGAGGAAAAGAAGAACTGCAGCGCCCGATCGATCTGGTTGGCGATGTCCTGGATGAACGGCTTGAGCACTTCTTCGCCGTAGCTTTCGGGGAGACCGCCCCGACGCTTGGCCTTGCCCGCTTCCTCGTAGGAAAGGCCGTAGTGGGCCATGATCTCCTCGGTCAGCTGCTTGCCGCCGAATGCCTGGTCCCGGCTGTAGAGGATGTTGCCGGCCTGCATGATGTTGAGCGTGGTGGTGGTGGCGCCGATGTCGACGACGGCAATGCCTTGATCGGCATGCTTGAGCTGGATCTGTTCGGCGATCAGCTGGCAGGCGTTTTCCAAGGCGTTGGATTCAACGTCCACGATCTTGCAGGTCAGCCCGCCGAGATGGATTGCCGCGACGCGGTTGTCGATGGCATCGGTGCGACAGGCGGCCAGGAAGACGTCCACGGAGTTGTCCTCCGTGGCGGAGGGGCCGATCACCTCGAAGTCCATCCCGACCTCTTCGAGGGGGTAGGGGATGTATTGATCGGCCTCCAGACGAATCTGCTGTTCCAGTTCCCGATCCGACAGATCGGCCGGCATCGGAACGATCTTGGAGATGACCGTCGCGCCGCCGACGGCGACCACCACATCACGCGTGCGAGTGCCCGACTGCTTGACCGCCTTGCGGATCGCCTGGCCCACGGCTTCGGGGTCGGCCACTTGCTTGTCGACGACCGAATCGGCGGGCAGGCCGACGGCGGCGTAGCTCATCACCTGGATCTGCTGGCGCTGGCCGCCGAGCTCGATCAGCTTGACGGCCGTCGAACTGATGTCGATCCCGAGCAGCGGTTTCATTCGCGATTTGAACAACACGTTCTTTCCCCGGCGCCACGAGCGCTGTGTCTGAGGGTGTCTCGACCGACCCGGCGGCGCTCTTTCGCAACCGCAGGTGCCCCGGTGCTTCAGATCGGCCGCCGCGGTCCGGACTTGATCTGCGGCGTCTTGTCGGGTCTTCCGATGGGCTGCGTATAATGCGGGGCAGCACCCTTCCCGCTGGTTTTATCGGCTGTGTGAACCATGCCTTTACGGATCAAGATCTTCGGCTGGATCGCGGGAACGATGCTGACCTTGGTGATGCTCGGCGCGGCGGCGGCCTTCATGGCCTACCTGCAGATCGCGCCGCAGCTTCCGCCCGTGGATACGCTGCGGCACTTCCAGTTCGAGATCCCGCTGCGCATCTACTCGCAGGACGGCAAGCTCATGGGGGAGTACGGCGATCAGCGGCGTGAACCCATCCGCTTCGATCAGTTCCCGC
>PKCW01000028.1 GCA_002862965.1 Pseudomonadota bacterium | reverse complement strand
AGATCGCCTGCCCCGAGGAGATCGCCTACCGCCAGGGCTGGATCGACGCCGCGGCCGTGCTGCGCCTCGCGGAACCGCTGCAGAAGAACGGCTACGGCCGTTATCTCGTCGATCTCGTCACGCAGGGCGGCGCCACATGAAGATCAGCGCAACGGCCTTGCCCGGCGTGCTGCTCATCGAGCCCGCCGTCCACGGCGATGCGCGCGGCTTCTTCGTCGAAACCGGCCGCGCGAACGTGCTGGCCGCGCAGGGCATCACCGAGCCCTTCGTGCAGGACAACCATTCCCGCTCGGGCCGCGGCGTGCTGCGCGGGCTGCACTATCAGCTCGCGCGGCCGCAGGGGAAACTGGTGCGCGTCGCCCGCGGCCGGGTGCTGGACGTGGCGGTCGACCTCCGGCGCGGCTCGCCCCACTTCGGCCGCTCGCTCGCGGTCGAACTGGACGACGTCGACCACCGCCAGCTCTACATCCCGCCGGGATTTGCCCACGGCTTCCTCGTGCTGTCCGAGGTCGCCGATTTCCTCTACCGCTGCACCGACTACTACGACCCGGCGAGCGAGGGCGGCGTGCGCTGGGACGATCCGGCGCTCGGTATCGCCTGGCCGGCGCTGGACGCGCCGTTGCGTGTCTCGGAGAAGGACGCGCGCCTGCCGCGCCTCGCCGACATCCTGGCCGAGCGGCTGCCCGCGTACCCGGGGTCGGCATGAACATCCTCGTCACCGGCGCGGGTGGCCAGCTCGGCCGCGAACTGGCGCTGCGCCTGGCGCCTGATGAAGCCGTCTGCCTACCCCGCGCCGCGCTGGACCTGACCGATGCGCCGGCCGTGCAAGCGACGCTCGCGCGCCTGCGGCCGCGGGTCGTGATCAACGCCGCCGCCTACACGGCCGTGGATCGCGCCGAAGCCGAGCCCGACCGCGCCTTTGCCGCCAATCGCGATGCGCCGGCCACGCTCGCCCGCGCCTGCGCCGGGATCGGCGCCGCGCTGCTGCATGTGTCGACCGACTATGTCTTCAATGGTGAGAGCCGGCGTCCCTGGCGCGAGGACGACGCCACCGCACCGATCAACGTCTACGGCGCGAGCAAGCTCGCCGGCGAACAGGCCGTCCAGGACGCGCTGCCGCGGCACCTCATCGTGCGCACCGCCTGGCTGTTCGGCGCCCACGGCCCCAATTTCGTGCGCACCGCGCTGCGCCTCGCGCGCGAGCGCGGCGCCCTGCGCGTCGTGTCCGACCAGACCGGCAGCCCCACCTGGGCCGGGCACCTCGCCGAAACGCTGATCGCGCTGGCCCGCCGCATCGCGGCCGGCGAAGCATTGGCCTTCGGCGTCTACCACCATGCAGGGGCGCCCGCGGTCAGTTGGCACGGCTTTGCCGAGGCCATCGTCCACGCCGCCGTGACACAGGGCCTGCTCCCCGCCCCCGTGCCGGTCACGCCCATCACCACCGACGAGTTCCCCACGCCGGCGCGCCGCCCGGCCTGGTCGATGCTGGACGGCGCGCGCATGGCCGCGACCTTCGGCCTCGCCCCACCCGACTGGCGCGGCGGCCTCGACCAGACGCTCGCCGCCTGGAGAGCGTCGGAGCGCGAGCCATGACGCACCACCCGCAGCGACTGCTCGTCACCGGCGGCGCCGGCTTCATCGGCGCCAATTTCGTGCACCACTGGCTGAGCGCGCATGAAGGCGGGCGCGTGGTGGTGCTCGACGCGCTCACCTACGCCGGCAACCGCGCCAACCTCGACCCCGTGCGCGCGCATCCGGCGCTGCGCTTCGTGCATGGCGACATCCGTGACACGGCGCTCGTCGGCGACCTGTTGCGCGAGGAGACCATCGACACGCTGGTGCACTTCGCCGCCGAATCGCATGTCGACCGTTCCATCCACGGCCCGGACGCCTTCATCGACACCAACGTCAACGGCACGCACAGCCTGCTGAAAGCGGCCCGCCAGGTCTGGCTCGCGGAACGGCGCGGGCCCGCGCACCGCTTCCATCACGTCTCCACCGACGAGGTCTACGGCTCGCTCGGGAGCGCGGACCCGGCCTTCACCGAAACCACGCCCTACGCCCCCAACTCGCCCTATGCCGCGAGCAAGGCAGCCTCCGACCATCTGGTGCGCGCCTACCACCACACCTACGGCCTCGCCGTCACCACCAGCAACTGCTCGAACAACTACGGGCCCTATCACTTCCCCGAAAAGCTCATCCCGCTCGCGATCGTGAACCTCCTGGACGGCAAGCCCGTGCCCATCTACGGCGACGGACGCAACATCCGCGACTGGCTGTATGTCGAGGACCACTGCCGCGGCATCACGCGCGTCCTCACCCATGGCTGGATCGGCGAGACCTACAACATCGGCGGAAACAACGAATGGGCCAACCTCGACATCGTGCGCCACCTGTGCCGGCTGGTGGATGAGGCCTTCGCCGCCGATGTCACGCTCGCCGCGCGCTTCCCGCAGGCCCCCGCCGCGCGGGGCATTCCGAGCGAAACCCTGATCCGCTTCGTCACCGACCGGCCCGGCCACGACCGACGCTACGCCATCGACGCCAACCGGATCGTCTGCGAACTGGGCTTCGCCCCCGCCGAGCGCTTCGAAACCGGCATCGCCAGAACGCTCGCCTGGTATCTCGCCCACGAGGACTGGTGGCGCGGCGTCATGGACGGCAGCTACCGGCAGTGGGTCGCGCGCCACTACGCACCGGCCGGCACCTAGGCCTCGCCGCGCGGCGGTCGCGGCACCAGCCGCCTGCGGCGACCGGATCCCGTCCATTGCAAGGGCCTATCTTCGTCTTCCGCCCGCCGTTTTCCCCTTCCGCCCGCCGTCTTTCACCTCCGTCATCGCAACACGCCCAGCGCCGCGGCGATCCACCCGGCCCCGTCGGTCGACGCCCGGCCCCGCCCCGTCATCGCGAAGCGCGCAGCGCCGTGGCGACCCATCCCGCCGTGCCGCCAAACCCCGCCGTGCCGGCACCTCCCCCAAGGCTGGCGCTGCCACAACTTCTCGTCGCATCCCTCTGGATTGTCCTGCGCCGGCCGATAAGGCTTTTGACATGACGCACCCATCGATGAACACCCGCGAGGCCCGGCGCACCGCCGCCATCGCCCGCAACCGACCCAGCCCCAGGCGCGCGACGGCGCTTGGCGGTAGCGTGCGCGCCGGCCAGCGATGCTGGACAGGCAATCTCCGTGGACCGGCCTTGCGAGCCGCGATCCACCCGAGCGTCGAGACCTTCCCGGCAGCCCGTCTCCGCCGGCCCGGCCGGAGCGGTCCGGCATGCACCGACTTCCGCGTTCCAGACGCACGACGCCCCTCAACCCGAGAGCCCGCGACATGAAGGCCGTGATTCTCGCAGGCGGACTCGGAACCCGGATTTCCGAGGAGACCCACCTCAAGCCCAAGCCCATGATCGAGATCGGCGGGCGGCCCATCCTGTGGCACATCCTGAAAATCTACTCGGCGCACGACGTCAACGAGTTCATCATCTGCTGCGGCTACAAGGGCTACGTCATCAAGGAATATTTCGCCAACTATTTCCTGCACATGTCGGACGTCACCTTCAACATGAGCACCAACCAGATGGTGGTTCACCATCGCCACGCCGAGCCGTGGCAGGTCACGCTGGTGGACACCGGCGACGACACGCGAACGGGCGGCCGACTCAAGCGCGTCGCCGAGCACATCCGGCACGAGCCCTCGTTCTGCTTCACCTACGGCGACGGCATCGCCGACATCGACATCACCGCCCAGATCAAGTTTCACCGCGCCCACGGCAAGCTCGCCACCGTCACGGCCGTGCAGCCTCCGGGGCGTTACGGCGCCCTCGTGCGCGATGGCGCGGCCGTCGTCGGTTTCCAGGAAAAACCCCCGGGCGACGGCGCCTGGATCAACGGCGGATTCTTCATCCTGAATCCGGGGGTGCTCGACTACATCGAAGGCGACCAGTGTTCGTGGGAAGGCGGCCCGCTGGAAACGAT
>PKCW01000323.1 GCA_002862965.1 Pseudomonadota bacterium | reverse complement strand
AACAGGGCCGCGACCACGGTGGTGCCCATGCCGCGGTACTCGGCGCGCGTGCCGGCCGTTTTCAGGATGCGCTGGTTGGCCAGTTGCACGGATTCCTTGAGCAGGATCCCCGCGGGCGGCGGCGTTGCGGCGTCCGGCGGCGGCGCCGGTTCCAGTCTGGCGAGCCGCTGACGAACCAGGAATCCCACACTGCGCACCGCGAGCTTGCTGGCGACTTCGCCCGCGTTGTAGCCGCCCATGCCATCGGCGAGCACCGCCAGTCCGGAGGCCGGATCGATCTCGATGCTGTCCTCGTTGTGGCTGCGGACCCTGCCCGTGTCGCTTTGGCCGCAAAATTCGATGTGGAGGCGCTGAGTCATCGATGTCCCGTTTGACGCAGATGAACGAACGGATCGAGGCCGAAGGACGGCTGTTTCCCCATGCTAAGATCGGCTGTGATCGTCCAACATTGAATACGCCCCATGAGCAAAAGCAAATCCGCCTTCGTGTGCAGCGCCTGCGGCGCTGTCTCATCGAAGTGGGCGGGTCAGTGCGCCGACTGCGGGGCCTGGAACACCCTCGTCGAGTCGATCGGTCCGGCCGTAGCGGCCGGACGCACCGGTTACGCCGGCCAGCTCTCGGCCGTGCGGCTGCTGCCGGAGGTCGAGGGCGCGCAGGAGCCCCGCACGCCCACCGGCGTGGGGGAGATGGATCGCGTGCTGGGCGGCGGCCTGGTGCCGGGCGCGGTGATCCTCATCGGCGGTGATCCGGGGATCGGCAAGTCCACCTTGCTGCTGCAACTGGCGGTCGGCCTGCAGGCACACCTGCCCGCGCTGTACGTGGCGGGCGAGGAATCACTGCAGCAGATCGCCCTGCGCGCCCGGCGCCTGGGGTTGCCGCAGGCGCCGCTGGCCCTGGTCTCGGAAACGGCGGTCGAGCGCATCCTCGCCTGCGCCGCGGCGCGCCGGCCGGGCCTGATGGTGATCGACTCGATCCAGACCATGTACACCGAACAACTGCCCGGCGCACCGGGATCGGTGGGTCAGGTGCGGGAATCGGCGGCGCAACTGGTGCGCTACGCCAAGCAGAGCGGCGTCGTGGTCGTACTCATCGGTCATGTCACCAAGGAAGGCGCGCTGGCCGGTCCCCGGGTGCTGGAGCACATGGTCGATACCGTCCTGTCCTTCGAGAGCGATCCGGGCGGGCGTTATCGCATGCTGCGAGCGATGAAGAACCGCTACGGCGCCGTCAACGAGCTGGGCGTCTTCGCCATGACCGACGCGGGCCTCAAGGAGGTGGCGCATCCCTCCGCCATTTTTCTGTCGCGTCACGAGCAGAGCGCAGCCGGCAGCGTGGTGACCTGCATTCGCGAGGGCAGCCGGCCCTTGCTGCTGGAGATCCAGGCGTTGGTCGACGACAGCCCACTGGCCAATCCCCGGCGGCTCACCGTGGGTCTGGAACACAACCGGCTGGCCCTGTTGCTGGCCATCCTGCATCGCCATGGCAGCGTGGCGCTTTCCAACCAGGACGTGTTCCTGAACGTGGTCGGCGGCATCCGCGTGAACGAGACGGCGGCCGATCTGCCGGTGGCGGCGGCCGTGGTGTCCAGCCTGCGCAACCGGCCCATCCCGCAGCATACCGTCATGTTCGGCGAACTGGGGCTCTCGGGCGAGGTGCGTCCCGTGCCCTACGGCGAGGAGCGCTTGCGCGAGGCGGCCAAGCACGGCTTCACGCGTGCGCTGGTTCCGCAGGCCAACGTGCCCCGGCGCGGCGCAGCCATCGCCGGCATGGAAGTGGAGGGTGTCGGGACACTGGCGAGCCTTCTGGACGCGCTGGCATGAGTGCCGAACGAATCGCCGAGCGCCCGGCCACCGCCGGGGTGCAGTACGTCGAGGTCGGCGCCGAGCGTGCCGGCCAGCGTCTGGACAATTTTCTGCTGGGTCAGTTGAAGGATCTGCCGCGACCGCACGTCTACCGCATCCTGCGCACCGGCGAGGTGCGCGTGAACGGCCGGCGCGCCAAACCCGATTACCGCGTCCAGGCGGGCGATCAGGTGCGCCTGCCGCCCCTGCAGCGGGCCCCCGCGAGCGATCGGGCAGCGCCGCCGCCGGGCCTCATGGGCGAGATCGCCGGGCGCATCCTCTACGAGGACGATCGCCTGTTGGCGGTGAACAAGCCGGCGGGCCTGGCGGTGCACTCGGGCACGGGGGTCGCCTATGGCCTCGTCGATGTGCTGCGCGCCCTGCGTCCGCATTGCCCCGATCTGAACCTCGTGCACCGTCTCGACCGCGAGACCAGCGGCTGTCTGGTGGTGGCCAAGACGCGCGCCGATCTGCTCCTGCTCAACCGCGCCTTTGCCAATCGTGCCTGCGGCAAGGTGTACATGGCCTTGACCGCCGGTCATTGGGCGCAGCCGCACACGGTGCTGCGCCAGGCGCTCGATGTCGCCCATCGAGAGCAAGGGGAGCGCACCGTCCGGGTCGACGATGCGCACGGACAGGCGGCCGTGAGCCGTTTCCAGGAGGTCGAGCGCTTGCCGGGGGCCAGTCTCATGCGGGTCGCCATCGACACCGGCCGCACCCATCAGATTCGCGTTCATGCCAGCGCCGCCGGCCATGCCCTGGCGGGCGATGATCGCTACGGGGATCGCGACTTCAACCGCCGCATGGCGCGCCTGGGGCTGCGGCGATTGGCGCTGCATGCCGCCGAACTCCTCCTGCCGCTGGGCGACGGCAAGCCGCTGCGCTTCAAGGCGCCCTTGCCCGCGGATCTGACGCAGATCCTCGCGGCCCTGCGCACCTCGACCCCCGACGCCTGAGCGCCCCTATCTTCAGGGCAACGCGTAGCCTGCACCGCGCAGCATGGCGGCCAGCCGGATCAGCGGCAGGCCCATGAGCGCTGTGGGATCGTCGCTGTCGATGGCCTCGCACAGCGTGATCCCCAGCGCCTCGCTGCGCAGCGCGCCGGCGCAGTCGAGCGGCTGGTCGCGCGCCACATAGCGGCGGATCGCGGCGTCGTCCAGCACGCGGAAGCGCACCGTGGTGGTGACGATCGCCAGCTCATGCGACCCGCGGGCCGCATCGAGCACGCACAGCCCGCTCAAAAATCGCACGACCTGTCCCGACTGCCGGCTGAGCTGGGCGCAGGCTCGCTCGACCGTGCCCGGCTTGCCCAGCACGCGCTGGTCGGGGCCCACGGCGACCTGATCCCCGCCGATGATCACGGCATCGGGATGCGCGCTGGCGACGGCCTGCGCCTTGGCGAGGGAGAGCCGGCGCACCAGGGCTTCCGGTGACTCGTTCTCCTGCGCCGCTTCGTCGACCTCCGGCGCCACGCAGCCGAAGGGCAGCTGCAGGCGCTCGAGCAGGGCGCGGCGGTACACGGACGTGGAAGCCAGGATCAGCGGCGGGGCAGAAGGGGACATCGGCAACCTCTTGGGCAAAGGCCGACATGGTCCCATGCGGCCCGCGGTCCCGGTCAAGTGGGGCCGCGCCGGCAAGGGGCGCAGGCGTCGGCTGGTCGCTTTCTGCGCTTCTATACTGTCAGGGGAGCCCATGCAGGGGCTCGACGGGTGAGTCTCACGGCAAGGAGAAGCATATGACGCCCAATTTCATGGAAGATGCGCTGCGGCGTTGCGTCCGGCACAACCCCGAGGGGGTGTTTCTGGTCTATGGCGATCAGCGCGTGAGCTGGCGCGAACTCGATGACCGCGCCAGCCGGCTCGCGCATGGCCTGGCGGGACTGGGGGTGGGTCCGGGCGACCGGGTCATCCTGATGTTCCACAACTGCCCGGCCTTTTTCGAAGCCAACTACGCCGTGCAGAAGCTGGGCGCCATCCCCGTTCCCATGAACTACCGTTTCACGGCGCGCGAGATCGCCTATCAGGCCAATCATTGCGAGGCCAAGGCCTTCCTGTTCGAGCGCCTCTGGCAGGAGGGCGTCGCCCAGGCGCGCGACCACGCCGACAAGGCAGACGCTGAGGGCTACTTGGCGCACCTCTCCTACCAG
>PKCW01000245.1 GCA_002862965.1 Pseudomonadota bacterium | reverse complement strand
TCTGCGCCTTGAACATGACGCCCATGTGCTTGTCCATGGGGTTCTGGCGATCGGTGTACTTGGCGCCGAGGGCACCCTTTTCCATCTTCTCGAAGCCCATCGCCATGACGCATTCGGCGATGCCGCCTTCGACCAGCTGCTTGGCCAGCATCAGGGCGGTGGAGCCGGTGGAACAGTTGTTGTTGACGTTGTAGATGGGGATGCCGGTCAGGCCGAGCTCGTACATGGCGCGCTCGCCCGAGGTGCTTTCCCCGTAGACGTAGCCGACGACGGCCTGCTCGACCAGCTCGTAGGGAATGCCGGCGTCTTCGAGCGCCTGCTGCCCCGCGGCCTTGGCCATCATGTGATAGTCCGGGCTGCTGCCCGGCTTGGCGAATTGGGTCATCCCGTTGCCGATGACACAGACTTTGCGTCCCATGATCGTCTCCTCACTTGGTCGGTTTTTGTCAATGAAGGCATGCGCGAAAAAGAGCGCGGCCCCTCGCCGCGCCCTTTCCGGCCAGTTTAGCGCATGAAGGCCATGGTCGATTCCTGGATGTTGCGCACCATCTTGGCGTCGGTGAAGTCGGTCACCGTCTTCCAGTTGTCGCGCAGTTCCTCGAGGCTGGCCACGCCGCCTTCGGCCGCGCTCTTGTAACCGTTGGTACGGATCCAGCCCAGCTTGAAGAAGCGGCCGGCGCCGACTTCGAACAGCGAGCCGCTCTCCTTGCTTTCCTCGGCGCACAGCCAGCCGACCAGCGGGGCGACGGCTTCGGGGCGCAGCTTTTCCAGCAGCGGCGGCGGCATCACGGTTTCGGTCATGCGCGAGCGGGCGACCGGCGCAATGACGTTGGTGTTGATGTTGTACTTCTTGCCTTCATGGGCGAGGGTCTGGCCCATGCCGTAGAGGCCCAGCTTGGCGGCCGAGTAGTTGGTCTGGCCGAAGTTGCCGTAGATGCCGGCGGCCGAGGCGGTCAGGATGACGCGGCCGAAGGACTGATCGCGGAAGAAGGGCCAGGCGGCCTTGGTCATGCAGAAGGCGCCGCGCATGTGCACTTCCATGATCTTGTCCCAGTCTTCCTCGCTCATCTTGGCGAAGGAGACGTCGCGCAGGATGCCGGCGTTGTTGATCAGCATGTGCACGCTGCCGAATGCGTCCTTGGCGACCTGCATGGTCTTCTCGGCGCCTTCGATGGTCGAGACCGACTCATAGCTGGCGACGGCCTTGCCGCCCATGGCGACGATTTCGTCGACGACCTTGTCGGCCGCGGACTTGCTGGCGCCTTCGCCGCTGAAGCTGCCGCCCAGGTCGTTGACGACCACATTGGCGCCGCGCGAGGCGAACAGCAGACAGTAGGCACGGCCCAGCGAGCCGCCGCCACCGGTGACCACCACCGTCTTGCCGTCATAACGTACTTCGGACATGGAAATGCTCCCTTGGAGTTGGGGTTGCGATGAAAAGCCGGCCTGACCGCCGCAAGGGACGAGACATCAGGTCAGCAGGAAATGGACCCGGGCCACGGCGACCGGTTCGGCCGGCGCGCTCTGCCAGCAGGTGGCCGTGACGTGGGCGATGCGGCGCCCCTGGCGGGTGACTTCGCAGCGGGCGAAGGTGTCGACCGCGCGCGCCGAACGCAGATAGTCGACGCAGAAATCGATGGTCTTGGGCATCTGTGTCGAGGCGCGCGTCCACATCAGGTGGACGATGGCGCTGTTTTCCAGAAAGCCGCCGATGACCCCGCCGTGCAGTGCCGGCAAGGCCATGTTGCCGATGTTCTTCGGCTGGAACGGCAGCAGGAACCGGGGATTGCCGGACTCGTCCAGCGCCATGTCCATGCCGATCAGCCGCGCGTAGGGGATGTGCGCCATCAGTCCGGCGACATCGCCCTGCTGCCGGGCTTGCAAAACGATTTGCTCGAGTTCCATGGCCGTCATTGCCCTTCACGGGGCGGAAAGGGTTTCTTGGCGCTGGAACTGGCGCGCATGAAGGCCGCGGTACTGGTGGCGACCGGATCTTCCGGGTCGCGCTGGTAGGCCGTGGCGCGCACAAAGGCGATCTGGCGGGTCAGCCGGTAGCATTCGGCGCGGGCGAACACGTCTTCGCCGATGACGGCCGGCTTGAGGAAATCGAGGCGCAGGTCCAGCGTCGCGATGGCTTCCATGCGCGGGAGACGGCAGAACACCGCCAGCCCGCAGGTGCTGTCCATCAGCGAGGTGATCACCCCGCCGTGCAGGACGCCGGTGGTGGGATTGCCGATGAGTTCCGGCCGGTAGGGTACCTTGAGTACGCCCCAGCCGGGGCCCATGTCGACGACTTCCAGACCCAGCTCCCGGGAATGCGGGATGGCATTGAAAAAGCCGCCGTGGAGGCGGCGCACCTGATCGGGATCGCGTTCGAACAGGGAGGTCTCATCGGACATTCAGCAATCCTTGCTGCGACGGGTCTCAAGTATTCAAGCGTTCAATGATAGGGCAGCCGGGTGGGCAAGAAAAGCGGGGCGGTCAAAAAATGCCCAGCTCCAGGCCGGTCGCCAGTGTTCCGCCCAGTTCGTGCGCGCGGGCGAGGTGATCGTGGGTGATGTCCCCGCGGCAGATCAAGGGCGCGCCGATGGCGCGCATGGCGTAGCCGCGCAGGATGCGCTGGACGTGCTGCGCGGCGCCGCGGCCGTCGTTGCCGGCACTGATGAACAGGCCGTAGGGCAGGGGCTGGATGTGATCCTGCACGGCGTAGTAGGTGCGGTCGAAGAAATCCTTGAGGGCGCCGGAGAGATAACCCAGATTTTCCGGGGTGCCGAACAGCACGCCATGCGCCCAGAGCAGGTCCGCGGCCGCCGCCTCCTTGGCCCAGAGGCAGCGGACGGTGACGGCCGGCGAGCATGCCGCACCCTCGCGCGCGGCGTCGGCCAGCCGTGCGGTATTGCCGGTTTGCGAATGAAAGACGATCAACAGATTTTTCACGGCTTGGCGGCTTGGCGGAGCACGATCCGCTCGAAGCTTGCCGCAGAGCGCGGGCGTCAGGCAATG
Organism: Pseudomonadota bacterium; assembly: GCA_002862965.1. Lineage (GTDB taxonomy): Bacteria > Pseudomonadota > Gammaproteobacteria > UBA5335 > UBA5335 > Macondimonas. The sequence goes on along the minus strand of PKCW01000245.1, from coordinate 987 downwards.
CTAGGATGTCGGCAATGGGCTCACGGAGGCGGCAAATGGAACAGGAACTCGACGATCGGGCGGCAGCAGGGGCGTTTCGACGCCTGGTGGCGCATCTGCAGGCGCATCCCGAGGTGCAGAACATCGAGCTGATGAATCTGGCCGGGTTCTGCCGCAACTGTCTGGCCAAGTGGTATGCCGCCGAAAGCGGGGCCGCGCTCGACGATGCCCGGGCGCGTGAACTGGTCTATGGCATGCCCTACGCGGAGTGGAAAGCCCGTTACCAGAAATAGCCCGGCTTCGGCCTCGTTCCATCAGGAGATGATTCATGTCCCTCGCGACCACCGATCTGTCCGACGCGCACCCCACCGCCGTTCAGGCGGCCGACCCGATCTTCCGCGATTATGGTGGGCGGCGCGCCTTCCACGGCCCCATCACGACGCTCAAGCTGTTCGAGGACAACGCGCTGGTGCGCAGTGCCCTGGAGACGGCGGGTGAGGGCCGGGTGCTGGTGGTCGACGGCGGCGGATCGATGCGCTGTGCCCTGCTGGGCGACCAACTGGCCGAGCTGGCGGTACGCCATGCGTGGGCCGGGGTCGTCGTTTACGGCTGTATCCGGGATTCCGAGGCGATCGGCCAGCTCGCCCTGGGCGTCAAGGCGCTGGCGACCCATCCGCTCAAGAGCATCAAGCGCGGCGAAGGTCAGCGCGATTTGCCGGTGCGCTTCGCCGGTGTCACGTTCCGTCCGGGGGCCTGGCTGTACGCCGACGCCGACGGACTGATCGTCAGCGACCAGGCTTTGCCGGGCTGAAACTCATTCGCCGCGGCCGATCAGTCGGGCCAGTTCGGGCTGCATCCGCTCGGTCGCCGCATGACCTTCCTCGATGGCTTCCCGGGCACGATGGAAATCCATCAGTCCGATGTGACCGAGCCGCGGCGAGATCTGCGCATCCGGCGGGTCGCCCGCCATGCGGCTGCGGGTGATGCGATCCTGCATGATGTTGATCG
>PKCW01000269.1 GCA_002862965.1 Pseudomonadota bacterium | reverse complement strand
CTGACCCAACCCCCGGATGGCCGATGGACGCACAACCCCTGGCGCGAGACGGCGATCCTGCTGCGCAACACGGTCACGACCAGCATTTCGCCGCCCTGGATCTGGGCTCGAACAGCTTTCACCTCATCCTCGCGCGCCGCTTGGGGCGGCACATCCAGGTCGTGGACCGCCTGCGGGAGATGGTCCGCCTCGGCACCGGATTGCGCGCCGACGGCACCATCGCCCCGGACGCCCAGCAACGGGCGCTGGACACACTGCGCCGCTTCGGCGACCGGCTGCGGGGCATTCCACGACATCACGTGCGCGCCGTCGGCACCTACAGCCTGCGCCAGGCCTACCGGGCGGTCGACTTCCTGGAACTGGCGCGCCAGGCGCTCGGACATCCGATCGAGGTCATCTCGGGCCAGGAAGAGGCGCGGCTGATCTATCGCGGCGTGAGCTTCACTCTGGGTCCGCCGAACGGCCGGCGGCTGGTGTTCGACATCGGCGGCGGCAGCAGCGAAACCGTGCTGGGGGAAGGCATCCACCCGCTCTTTCTCGAAAGCCTGCACATGGGCTGCATCACCTATAGCCAACGCTTCTTCCGCGACGGACGCATCACCGCCAAGCGGTGGCAGGCAGCCGAAACCGCCGCGCGGCTGGAGTTTCAACCGGTGGCGGCACAGTTTCGCCTGGCCGGCTGGCACGAAGCGGTCGGGACATCCGGCTCGATCCGCGCCGTGGCGGCCGTCCTGCAGACCCTGCGCGGCGCACCCTTCATCGATGCGGCGGGGCTTGCCGACCTGCGCGAGCGGCTGATCCGGGCCGGCCGCGTCGACCGGCTGAACCTGCCGGATCTCGCGGCCGAACGTCAGCAGGTGTTTGCCGGCGGCGCCGTCATCCTCAGCGCCGCCTTCGCGGCGCTGGGCATCGAGCGCATGCGCTCCTGCGAAGGGGCGTTGCGCGAGGGCCTGCTGGACGAGTTGGCGGCCGGCCGCAGAGGCCGTGAGGACGTCTGCAATCACACCGTCGAGGCGCTGTCGCAGCTCTACCACGCGGACCGCGGACAGGCGGGGCGCGTCGGCGCCGCCGCCCTCGCCTTCCTCGACCAGGTGGAGCAGGTCTGGTCCCTCGAGAGCGAAAGCCATCGCGACGCACTGCGCTGGGCCGCGATGCTGCACGAAATCGGCCTCGCGGTGTCCCACAGCGGCTATCACAAGCATGGCCACTACCTGCTCGCCAACGGCGATCTCGCCGGCTTCTCGCGGGACAGCCAGACGCTGGTCAGCCTGCTGGTGCGCTTTCACCGGCGCAAGATCGTGCGGCGGGACTTCGATGTGCTGGCGCCCGATCAGCGGCTGCCCGCCCTGCGTCTCGCCGTGCTGCTGCGCCTGGCGGTCCTGATGCACCGCGCCCGGGCCCCCGGATCGGTCCCCGCCGTTCGCCTGCAGGCCGCAGCCGGAGCGCTGCACCTGGCGTTCCCCGGCAATACGCTGAGCGCGCGTCCCCTGCTGCAAGCCGATCTGGTCGCGGAGCAGGCCCTGCTCGAGCGGATCGGCGTGACGCTCGGCTTCAGCCAGGGCGAACCGCCAGCCGGACCGATCAGCCCAGACTGATCGGCGCCTCGCTGGCCAGCGCCTTGAGCAACGCGCTCTGGGCGCTGAACGGCGCTTGCTCGCCCGGCTGCGCGCGCACGTAGCTGCCGTCTTCCTGCAACAGCCAGCTCTGGGTGTTGTCGCGCAGGTAGTAGTCGAGCGCTTCTTCGACGACCCGCTGGCGCAACGCCGGGTCTTTCACGGGAAACGCCACCTCGATGCGGCGATGCAGATTGCGCTCCATGACATCGGCACTGGCGCAATAGACCTCGGGTTGACCGCCGTTCTCGAAGTAGTACACCCGCGGATGTTCGAGGAAACGGCCGACGATCGAGCGCACGCGAATCGTCTCCGAAACCCCCGGCACCCCCGGCCTCAGACAGCACATCCCGCGCACGATCAGGTCGATCGGCACCCCGGCCTGCGAAGCCTGGTACAGGCCCTGAATGATCTCGCGATCGGTGACGCCGTTGACCTTGAAGCGGATGGCCGCCGGACGCCCGAGCCGGTGGTGTTCGATCTCGCGCGCGATCCGCTCCAGCAGGCCCTGGCACAGCGAAAACGGCGACTGCAACAGACTGTGCAGGCGCGGCACCCGGCCCAGGCTGGTGAGCTGCAGGAACACGTGGTGGACGTCCTCCGCGATCCCGGGATCGCAGGTCAGCAGCCCGAAGTCGGTGTACTGCCGCGCCGTCCGCGCGTGATAGTTCCCGGTGCCCAAATGGACGTAGTTGCGCAGGTCGCGTCCCTCGCGGCGGATCACCCAGGTCAGCTTGGCGTGTGTCTTGTAACCCACCACGCCATAGACCACATGCGCACCGGCTTCCTGCAACCGGGTCGCCAGACTGATGTTGGCTTCCTCGTCGAAACGGGCGCGCAACTCCACCACCACCGTGACTTCCTTGCCGCGGATGGCCGCCTGGCGCAGCAAATCGACGATGGCCGAGTCGGCGCCGGTACGGTAGAGCGTCATGCGGATCGCCAGCACATTCGGGTCCTGGCTGGCCTGACGCAGGAATTCCACCACGGGCGTGAAGGACTGGAAGGGCTGGTGCAGCAGCACATCGCCCTTGCGGATGGCGTCGAACAGATTCCCCATCCCGCTGCCCGAGGCGCCGATCAGCTCGCGCGGCACGCCCGGCGTGAACGGCGGATACTTCAGGTCCGGTCGCTCCACCTGGTCGATGAGCGCCATCAGCCGGCTGAGGTTCACCGGACCGTCGACCGAGTACACGTCCGGCTGTTCCAGTTCGAATTGCTTGAGCAGGAGCTCCACTTTCTCGGGCGGGCATTCGCGGGCCACCTCGAGGCGGACCTCATCGCCGTAGCGGCGCGAGGACAGCTCGCCCTCCATGGCCCGCAGCAGGTCATCGACATCCTCCTCGTCGACGAACATCTCGCTGTTGCGCGTCAGCCGGAATGGATAGAAACCCTTGACCTGCATGCCGGGAAAGAGATCCCCGGCATGGGTCTGGATCACTTCCGACAGCAGCACGAAGCAGTGCCCCTTGGAGACCAGTTCGGCGGGCAGCGGGATCACGCGCGGCAGCACCCGCGGCGCCTGCAGCACCGCCAGAGCGCTGTTGCGGCCGAAGGCATCCTTGCCCTCCAGGGAGAGAATGAAATTCAGGCTCTTGTTGAGAATGCGCGGAAAGGGATGGGCGGGGTCGAGGCCGATCGGACTGAGCAACGGCGCGACCTCCTCGTCGAAATAGCGCTGGATCCAGGCGCGTTGGGCCTTGGTCCAGCGCGCCGGCGATACCAGATGAATCTGCTCGCGCGCCAGGGCCGGCAGCAGTTCCTCGTTCAGCACGCGGTATTGATCGGCCACCAGTTCGTGCGCCTTGGCCGTGACCAGACGCAGGGTTTCGGCAGGCGACCGGTTGTCGACATCGACCTGCCAGGCCCCGTAGGCCTGCAGCTCCTTGAGGCCGGCGACGCGCGTCTCGAAGAATTCGTCGAGGTTGGAACTGGTGATGCAGAGAAACTTGAGCCGCTCGAGCAACGGCACCGCGGGGTCCCGCGCCTGCGCCAGCACGCGTTCGTTGAAGGCCAGCAGGCTGATGTGGCGGTTGAGATACAGATCCGCCCGCCCCAGATCGACCGGCTCGGCTGCCGTCGGTGTCTCGGCGGGGGTCGGGACCGGTTCGAGCGTGGACATGGGAGATCCTCGTAGGCGACAGCGGGACACACACCGCTGCACCACCCTAGCACACGGCGGTGACCGGATTGCAGTCTCGCGAGTCACGACCCGAGCAGTTGCCAGCGGACGGCAGGCACCGTTTCAGCGCGGAGCGCCGCCGGGATCGGACGCTGCGGCATGCGCCGCCGGGCGGGCCGGATCGGGCCCGGACAGCTGATGCACATAGTCCCCGATGGTCTCCGGCAAGTCCGAGCGCCAGCGCAGCGGCGCGGCCAGATTGGCCAC
>PKCW01000016.1 GCA_002862965.1 Pseudomonadota bacterium | reverse complement strand
GCCCGCGCGGCCGGCGCCCGCTGCCGGGCCGCGCCAGGAATCAACCGAGGGGGACCCATGACGACAACCATCGCCTCATCCATCACGCTGCCCTGCGGGGTCACCCTGCCCAACCGGCTGGCCAAGGCGGCGCTGACCGAAGGCCTGGCGGACGGCCACAACCGCGCCACCGAAGCCCATCAGCGGCTCTACCGGGCCTGGTCCGAAGGCGGCGCGGGACTCGTCATCACCGGCAACGTGCAGGTGGACCGGCGCTATCTGGAGCGCCCGGGCAACATCGCCATCGACGACAACGGCGGCGAGGAGGCGCTCGCCGCCCTGGCCCGTGCCGGCACCATGGGCGGCAACGCGCTCTGGATGCAGCTCAGCCACGCCGGCCGCCAGACCATACGCTACCTCAACGCCGAGCCTGTCGGCCCCTCGGCCGTGCCGGTCAAGCTGCCCGGCGGCGCCTTCGGCAAGCCGCGCGCCCTGACCGAGGCGGAGATCGAAGAGGTCATCGGGCGTTTCGTCCGTGCCGCCACGGTGGCCAGGCAGACCGGCTTCACGGGCGTCCAGCTGCACGCCGCGCACGGCTATCTGCTCAGCGAATTCCTGTCCCCGAAGGCCAACCTGCGCACCGATCAATGGGGCGGCACGCTCGAAAATCGCGCGCGCCTGCTGCTGACCCTGGTGCGCGAGATCCGCACCCGCGTGGGTCCCGCCTTCCCGATCTGCGTCAAGCTCAACTCGGCCGACTTCCAGCAAGGCGGCTTCAGCCACGAGGAGTCCCAGCAGGTGGCGCAATGGCTCCAGGCGGCGGGGGTCGACCTGCTCGAGATCTCGGGCGGCACCTACGAACAACTGTCCTTCTTCGGCACCGGCGCGGAGGGCGACCGGGCGCCGGCCAAGGCACAGAGCACGCGCGAGCGCGAGGCCTATTTTCTCGACTACGCCGAGCGGCTGCGCCGGGTGTGCCGCATTCCGCTCATGGTGACGGGCGGTTTCCGTTCGTTGGCCGGCATGAACCGGGCGCTGGCCGAGGATGCCCTCGACGTGGTCGGGCTGGGCCGGCCGATGTGCGTGCAGACCGATCTGCCGAAACAACTGCTCGCGGGCCATCGCACCGAGGCGCCACGCTACGAGGACCGCCTGCACATCGGGCCCGGCATCCTGGGTCCGGCCAGCACCGTCAACCGCATCCGCAATTTCAACCACATGTACGCACAGGGCTGGTACTGTGTGCAGCTCTTGCGCATCGGTCGCGGGCAGGCGCCGGACCCGGCCATGGGGCCGCTGCGTGGCATGATGGGCTATCTGGCCAACGAGTGGCGCGGGGTGCGGGCGTTGCGGGAGCGCTGACCGCGTGCACGAACACCGCGGGTCGCGCCGCGTCTCGCGGACAGCGGATCCACGCGAGGAGTGAACATGCAGCAACCGGTCTGGTTCCTGTCCCATGGGGCGCCGACGTTTCTCACCGAGCCCAATCGCAGCACCGCCTTCTGGTCGGCGCTGGGCACCGCTCTGCCGCCCGACCTGCGCGCCGTGCTGTGCATCTCGGCGCATTGGGAGTCTCCGCTGCCAGCGCTGTCCGGCGCCGTGCCGCAACCGGCCATTCAGCACGATTTCCATGGCTTCCCCGCCGCCTTGTACGCCCAAACCTGGCCCACCCGCGGCGATGCGATGACCGGCGCCTGGCTGTGCGAGGAACTTGCGGCCCGCGGCATGCCGGTCGCGGCCGTGGAGCGGCCGTTCGACCATGGCCTGTGGGTACCCTTCAAGTTCATGTGGCCCGAGGGACCGCCCTGCCCCGTATTCCAGCTCTCCCTGTCCGCGCGCGAGGACCCGGCATGGCACCTGCGGCTGGGTGAGGCACTGGCGCCCCTGCGCGCGGCGGGGGTGCTGGTCGTCGGCAGCGGCGGCATCACCCACAATCTGCGCGAGATCCACTGGCACGCCGGCGAAGGCCAGGCCGCGACGTGGGCGACCCAATTCATGGCGGCGCTGGAGCAGGCGCTGCAGAGTCAGGACATCGACGCGCTGTGCCGGCCCTGGGACCTGCCGCACGGCCGCCGGGCACACCCGAGCCTCGAGCACTACCTGCCCTTTCTCGTGGCGCTGGGCGCTGCCGGCGCGCAGGGCATGACCCCGCGGCATCGCAACTGGCTCTTCGGCACGCTGGCGCTGCACGCCTATGCCGCGGAAGCGATCGACTGAAGCACAGGACCGTGCCGGTCGCCGACCGGCAGAGCCGCCGCGCCGCAGGAATCGGGTGGCCGGCGCAGGGGCACGGACTTAGGCTATGACCCGAATTCCCAAAGGAGCACGCGTGTGGGTGTCGCGGATGCAATTCGCCTGGTGGTGCTGGCCGCGGCGTGGGGCGGCGCCTTCCTGTGTCTGCGCATCGGCGCGCCGGTGTTCGGCCCGGCGCATCTCACGGCCGGGCGGCTGGCGCTCGCCGCCGTGTTCCTGCTGCTCGTGGCGGTCGGCTTGCGGCGCCGACTGCCACCGATCGGGGCGTGGCGCCATTTCCTGATCCTCGGCGCGCTCAACTCCGCGCTGCCCTTTCTGCTGTTTGCCTATGCCGGCCGGCAACTCAACGCCTCGTTCATGTCGATTCTGAATGCGCTGGCCCCGATCTATGCCGCGGGGCTGGGCGCCTGGTGGCGCGGCGCGCCGCTGACGGGGCGCACCCTCACCGGCCTCGCGCTCGGCGTTGCGGGTGTCGCCGTGCTGGCCTGGGACAACCTCGCGCTGGCCGGGGCCGGCGTTGGCCCGGCGCTCGCGGCCGCGCTGGTGGCACCGTTCTTCTATGCCTGCGCCAGCCTCTACGCCCAGCAGACGGCCGCGATCGCGGATCCCCTCGACAATGCCCACGGCAGCATGTGGGCCGCGACCTTGCTGATCCTGCCGGTGGCGGCGCTCGAGCCCGCGACCGGGCAGGCGGCGGGTGGGTCCGCCTGGCTGGCACTGGTGGCCCTGGGCGTGGTCTGCACCGGCTTGGCCTATCTGCTCTATTTCCAGTTGATCGGGCGGATCGGCCCCACGCGGACGCTGACCGTCACCTTTCTCATCCCCGTGTTCGGCGTGCTGTGGGGCGCCGTGTTCCTGGGCGAGCCGGTCGGCTGGACGCTGCTGCTGGGTGGCGCCTCGGTGCTGGCGGGCATCGGCCTTACCAACACCCGCATCGCCTTGCCGCGCGCCAAGGCCGCCGGGGCGGCGCCATGAGCGCGCTGGGCGCGACGCCGGTGCGCTCGGCCTACGAGGTCGTCGCGCAGGCGATCGCGTTCATCCGCGCGCGCACCGCCTCGCAGCCGCGGCTGGCCGAGGTGGCACGGCACGTCGGCTACAGCGAGGCACACTTCCAGCGCCTGTTCACCGCGTGGGCCGGGGTATCGCCCACCCGTTTCCTGCAATTCCTCACCAAGGGGCACGCGCTGGCACTGCTCGCCGAGTCACGCAGCGTCGAGGCGGCGGCGCTCGAGACCGGTCTCTCCGGGGCCGGCCGGCTGCACGATCTCCTGATCACCTGGGAGGCCATGACGCCGGGCGAGATTCGCCAGGGCGGCGCGGGTGTCGTGATCGACTGGGGTGTCGCGGCCACGCCGCTGGGCTGGATGGCGGTCGGCACCACGGCCCGCGGCATCTGCCATCTGTCCTTCCTCGACGCGACGGTCCTCGGCCATGCGCTGTGGCGCCGCACTGTTCGTGCTGCTCTGTGCCACAGGCGGTGAGTCGGCAGTGCGGTGCATATCCAGCGTCTGTAATCTCGCCTCAGCTGCAGCGGCCGCTCTCGCAGCACGCTCCTCACGGCTCGGCTGCAGCATATCGCGGTCCTTCAGCCCTGGAGACGAAGTCGAGCGTGCTGCGAGTCCGACGGCGTCTTCATCGACATCTTTTTCATCATGCTCGTAATTCTCATCATCGCCACCTGCTTTCAAGCATCTTCATTTGCCTTCTTCTGCTATATACCCGTGTTTTTCTACTTCCGCTCAGAAGTCCGGTGTTGTTCTCAACATGTTGTCGTCGG
>PKCW01000018.1 GCA_002862965.1 Pseudomonadota bacterium | reverse complement strand
AAGTCTTTGGCGGCGGCCGGCGCAGCGGACGGGGCGGCGGCGCCTATCGCGGCGCGGACCTGCGCACCGTGGTCGAGATCGACCTGGAAGAGGCCGCACGCGGCAAGACCGTCGAAATCGAAGTGCCGGGCCATGCGAACTGCGCCGCCTGCGACGGCAGCGGGGCGGAACCCGGTTCGAAGCCGGTCACCTGCCCGGGCTGCGGAGGCCAGGGGCAGGTGCGCATCCAGCAGGGATTTTTCTCGCTGCAACAGGCCTGCCCCCGCTGCCGCGGCCGTGGCACGATCATCGAATCGCCCTGCAAGACCTGTCAGGGCGCAGGCCGTGTCCGGCAGGACAAGACCCTGTCGGTGAAGATTCCGGCCGGCATCGACACCGGCGATCGCATCCGCCTCGGCGGCGAGGGCGAGCCCGGCCAGGGGGGCGGACCGGCCGGTGATCTCTACGTTCAGGTGCAGGTGCGCGATCACGCCATTTTCCACCGCGACGGGCGCGACCTGATTTGCGAGATGCCGGTGAGTTTCACCACGGTGGCGCTGGGTGGGGAAATCGACGTGCCGACCCTGGCCGGCCAGGTCAGCCTCAAGATTCCGGCGGGCACCCAGACCGGCAAGGTGTTCCGCCTGCGCGGCAAGGGCATGCCGGGGCTGCGCGGCGCCGAATCGGGCGACCTGCTCTGCCGCGTGCTGGTGGAGACGCCGGTGAACCTCACCGCCGAGCAGAAGGATCTGCTCGAGCGCTTCGACCGGCTGCTGGGGGAGGGCGCGCGGCGCCACAGCCCGCAGGCCAGCGGCTGGATCGACGGGGTGAAGGGCTTTTTCGACCGGTTCACATCCTGACGAGGGGTCGCGCATGGTGAAGGTGGGGATCGCCGGCGCAGCCGGTCGCATGGGGCGGGCGTTGCTGACCGCCGCTCAGGGACGGCCGGATCTCGCGGTCACGGCCGCGCTGGAAGCGCCGGGCCATCCGGCCTTGGCGCAGGACGCCGGCGTGCTGGCCGGCATCGGTGCGCTGGGGGTGCCGTTGACGGCTGATGTGGGCGCCGCGCTCGCGCGCTGCGCGGTCCTGATCGAGTTCACGCGACCCGAGCCGACGCTGGCGCATCTGGCCGTCTGCCGCGACCAGGGGCGGGCCATGGTGATCGGAACGACCGGGCTGGATGACGCCCAGCGGGACGAGATCGCCGCTGCCGCCCGCGAGATTCCCATCGTCTTCGCCCCCAACATGAGCATCGGGGTCAATTTAACGCTCAAGCTGCTGGAAACGGCGGCGCGCGTGCTGGGCGACAGCGTGGACATCGAGATCGTCGAGGCGCACCACCGCCACAAGGTGGACGCGCCTTCCGGCACCGCCCTGCGCATGGGCGAGGTGATTGCGCAGACGCTGGGCCGCGATCTGCGCCAGTGCGCCGTCTATGGCCGCGAAGGCCAGACCGGCGCGCGCGCGCGCGACACCATCGGCTTTGCCACCGTCCGCGCGGGCGACATCATCGGCGATCACACCGTGCTGTTTGCGGGCGAGGGCGAGCGGCTCGAGATCACCCACCGCGCCACCAGCCGCGAGAACTTCGCCCAGGGCGCGTTGCGGGCCGCGGCCTGGCTGGCCGGCCGTGCGCCGGGGCTCTACGACATGGGCGACGTGCTGGGGCTCTAGGCCCCCTCGCATGGACATCCCGGCCCGAAGTGCCTAGAATTGGCGCGCTCCAGCGGGAGCCAGCCGCGCCTTCGGGCCGCCGGTCTGCGCACCGAACCGCCACGGTTCGCGCACACGCTGCGCGGCGCGGAGCCAGAGATTCGCAAGGAATGACACAAGCCGTCGGGCGGGACGCAAGCCCCGTTCCGTTTTTGCACGCCTGTTCCGGAGGTGGCCACTTGACCGTACCCGCCCTGCTCGTACTCGAAGATGGCAGTGTGTTTTCCGGCCGTTCCCTGGGCGTGCCGGGCGTCAGCGCCGGCGAGGTCGTCTTCAACACGGCCATGACCGGCTATCAGGAGGTACTGACCGATGCTTCCTACCATCGCCAGATCGTCACACTGACCTGTCCCCACATCGGCAACGTCGGCGTCAATGCCGCTGATGCGGAGTCGGACGGCGTCAAGGTCGCGGGACTCGTCATCCGCGACGCGGCGCAGGTGGTCAGCAACTGGCGCGCCGAGCAGAGCCTGGAGGCCTGTCTCGAGGCCCACGGCATCGTGGCCATCGCCGAGGTGGACACCCGCCGGCTGACCCGGTTGCTGCGCCAGAAGGGCGCGCTGCGCGGCGCCATCGTCGCGGGCGCGGCGCGCGCCGAACAGGCCCGCGAGCAGGGCCTGGCCGCTGCCCACGCCTTTCCCGGCCTCTTGGGGCTGGATCTGGCGCAGGCGGTCAGCACCGCCTCGCCCTATGTCTGGGAGGCGCCGACGCTGTCGCTCGACGCCGCGCCGCGCGGGCCGGCCGCCGCCCGCTTCCACGTCGTGGCCTATGATTTCGGCATCAAGCGCAACATCCTGCGTCTGCTGGTGGACGAGGGCTGCCGGGTGACGGTGGTGCCGGCGCGCACGTCCGCCACTGAGGTGCTGGCGATGGCGCCCGATGGGGTGTTTCTGTCGAACGGCCCCGGCGATCCCGAGCCTTGCGACTACGCCATCGCGGCGATCGCGACCTTGCTCGAGCGCGGCGTGCCGCTGTTCGGCATCTGCCTCGGGCACCAGCTCCTGGGGCTCGCCAGTGGCGCCCGCACGGTCAAGATGAAGTTCGGCCACCACGGCGCCAACCATCCGGTGATGGACCTCGACACCCGCCGGGTGCTCATCACCAGCCAGAACCACGGCTTTGCGCTGGACGAGGGCAGTCTGCCGGCCCATCTGCGCGCCACGCACCGCTCGCTCTTCGACGGCACGCTGCAAGGGGTCATGCACACCGACCGGCCCGCGTTCGGCTTCCAGGGTCATCCCGAAGCCAGCCCGGGGCCGCACGACCTGCGGCCGCTGTTCGCCCGGTTCACCACTCTGATGGCGCGTCAGCGCGCCGTCTGAACAGCCCTCGTCCATCCTTCGACGAACAGGTTTGCCCATGCCCAAACGCACCGACATCAAGAGCATCCTCATCCTCGGCGCCGGTCCCATCGTCATCGGCCAGGCCTGCGAGTTCGACTACTCGGGCGCCCAGGCGTGCAAGGCGCTGCGCGAGGAGGGCTATCGCGTCATCCTGGTCAATTCGAACCCGGCCACCATCATGACCGACCCGGACATGGCCGATGCCGTCTACATCGAGCCCATCCACTGGGCCACCGTGGCGCGCATCATCGAGGCCGAGCGGCCCGACGCGGTGCTGCCGACGATGGGCGGGCAGGTGGCCCTGAACTGCGCGCTCGACCTGGTGCGCGAGGGCGTGCTCGAGCGCTGCGGCGCGCAGCTCATCGGCGCCAGCGAGGCGGCCATCCACATGGCCGAGGACCGCGACCAGTTCCGCCGTGCCATGGCCGACATCGGGCTGGCCACGCCGCGCTCGGTGGTGGTGCACTCGATGGAGGAAGCGCTGGCCCGGCAGCCCGAGGTCGGCTATCCCACCATCCTCCGGCCGTCCTTCACCATGGGCGGGTCCGGCGGCGGCATCGCCTATAACCGCGAGGAATTCGTCGCCATCGTCGAGAGCGGGCTGGACCTCTCGCCCACGACCGAGGTGCTGATCGAGGAATCGGTGCTGGGCTGGAAGGAATTCGAGATGGAAGTGGTCCGCGACCGGGCGGACAACTGCATCATCGTCTGTTCCATCGAGAATCTGGATCCCATGGGCGTCCACACCGGCGACTCGATCACGGTCGCGCCGGCGCAGACCCTCACCGACAAGGAATACCAGCGCATGCGCGATGCCTCCATCGCCGTGCTGCGCAAGATCGGGGTGGATACCGGCGGCTCCAACGTGCAGTTCGCGATCGATCCGGCCGACGGGCGCATGGTGGTGATCGAGATGAATCCGCGCGTGTCGCGTTCCTCGGCGCTGGCCTCCAAGGCGACCGGCTTCCCCATCGCCAAGGTG
>PKCW01000149.1 GCA_002862965.1 Pseudomonadota bacterium | reverse complement strand
CCCCCCGGGGCCCCCCAAAATATAGAAATCGAAATGAAAATGAATTTTGGGGAGGTCCTGAAGATCAAATGCAGGTCTCGATCACTGCCGACTACACCGGTGAGCATGCGATTCAGGTCGTCTACGGTAATGGCTCCAACACCATTGACACTGGCATCACCGCGGCAGTAAAGTGGATCTCTGTAATCGACAGTAACGGCCAAGAAATCGCTTCAAATAACCTTGTTATGCCACAGCTTGGCGCTTGGGATATCTGGGGTGATAGCAGCTTTGTATCGGTTACCCTCACGGCTGGAGAGAGCTACGACGTCGTCATTACTGACGGCTGGAACATGAGCTACCTTGAGCACTTCCGCCCCTACACACAGGCTGGCGGAGGCGATCGAGGCCAAGGGCCGCGCGTTCTCGCTGCCGGAATTGCTCGGCGGCGACGCCGCCCTCACCGAGACCTTCGCCGGCGGCAACTACGCCGTGATCTATCTCTCGCCGCGCGACTATCACCGCATCCACATGCCGCTCGCCGGGGCCCTGCTGCGCACCGGCTACATCCCGGGGCGATTGTTCAGTGTCAACGAGGCCACGGTCCGCGCCGTGCCCGACCTCTATGCCCGCAACGAACGCCTCGTCACCGTGTTCGACACCGGCGCAGGGCCCATGGCCGTCATCCTGGTCGGGGCCATCTTCGTCGGCAGCATGCAGACCGTCTGGTCCGGGGTCGTGACCCCGCCCTACGGGCCGGCGCCGAGGTGGCACCAATTCGGCGAAGACGGCGTGCGGCTGGCGCGCGGGGCAGAGCTGGGGCGCTTCAACATGGGCTCGACCGTCATCCTGCTCCTGCCGTCCGGGCGCACCGCATGGGACGCAGCGGTCCAGAAAGGCGCTTTCGTGCAAATGGGACGGGCGCTGGGTCGGACCATGTCCATCGAAGAGTGACGCAACGGGTCGGAGACTGACGTCACAAACTGACCGGCCGGAGCGATGGCCACACCAACGCCCGTTTTTTTACTTTATTTACAGACGCTTATAAAATGGCACGTCTCCTGCTTTGAGATCGCTGACCCCGCCCCATGCGGCCGGGAGATTCACACACAAGATCTGCCAAGGGGAGATATTTTCATGAAACGTTTTCGCACCCTGTTGACGCTTTCCGCTCTGGCCCTGCTGCCCATCGCCGCTCAGGCGGAAATGAAGACCATGAACCTCGACGAACTGGCCGCGATCGAAGGCCAGGCCGGCAAATACTCGCTCAGCGCCGGAAGCATCAGCCTCTTCACCTTCGATACCGCCGTCCTCGCCGCGACGCCGGCCGGCCCCGTCTACCAGGCCGTGAACACCCGCAAGCCGGGATTGGTCCCGGGCGTCCGCGACAAGGGCCTGACTGTCGTCAACGGCGTCGTGCTGCCGCCTGTGAATGCGGCGGTCCGCGCCACGCTGGTGTCCTCCATCCCCATCTTCGGCAACACGGTGGCGGATCTGGTGACCCCCATCGGCGTCGGTTTCACCCCCTGAGCCAACGACCGCGATCGCCTGTTGACTCCATTGGGCCTTCCCCCGCGAAGGCCCTTTTCTTTTCCGGGCGCTTGGCCTCGCCGGATTCCCCGGGCGACGAGCGTGCTCGACATGCGTCTTGATCCCACCGCAGGGCCGGCATAAAGTGGCGCCGACGCTGGACGTCGCCGTTTCGGGAGCATCATGTCGACCAAGGCCCTGCACCTACGCCACAACCTCAGCCATCGCCGCGACAAGTACCGGCAGTTCCTCGGCATCGCCCTGATCGCGCTGCTGTGCGTGACGGGCCGGCCGTCGAGCGGCATCCTGTTCGCGCTCGCGGCGGCCTTGGTCGTGACCGGCATCGCCATCCGGCTCTGGGCCTCCGGCCATATCAGGAAGGACCAGGAACTGGCGCAGGACGGTCCCTACGCGCTGGTCCGCCATCCGCTCTACGTGGGCAACCTGACCCTCCTGCTGGGTTACTGCCTCGCCAGCGGCCTGTGGTGGTCTTTCCCCTTGGCCGTTGCAGTCGTCTGGGGCTTCTACCCCCCGGCGATCCGGCGTGAGGATGCCAAGCTGGAGCGTCTGTTCCAGGAGCGGTGGCGGCGCTGGGCCGGCAGCACCCATGCATTGCGGCCGCGCTTCGATCGGCTGGGGCAGGCTTTCGGCGGCAGCTGGTCGTTGACACAGAGTCTGCGCGCCAATGGCGAACCGGTGATCGCCGCCTTCCTGGCATGGGGCCTCTGGGCGCTGTTCCAACGGCTGGGGTGAACTTGGCGCCATCGTCCCTGGCGCCGCCGGCCCCAGACCCGCTCGCCGTCACCCGCTTCGTGCAGGCACAGATGGGCGCCGGCGGGGCGCCGCTGAGCCGCGGCACCCAATCCCGGGTCTACCTCTATCAGGACCAGAGCGGCCGCTACGTCATCAAGACCCCTCGGGACGGTCTGGTGGGCGCATGCATCGGACGCTGGATGATGCTCCGCGAATGGCACATCTATCAGAGACTGGAAGGCTTGGCCGGCGTTCCGCGCTGCCACGGCTTGATCGACGGTCGGTATCTGCTGCTGGATTTCGTCGACGGCGAAACCTTCCGCAGTGCCCAGCATCGCCTGACCGCAGACGATCCATTCTTCGATCGGCTCGGGCGGCTGATCACGGCGCTGCACGCGCGCGGCGTGGCCCACACCGACCTCAAGCGCAAGGACAATCTGCTGGTGCTGGCCGACGGGACGCCGTGCCTGATCGATTTCGGCGCCGCCATACAGCGCCGGCAGGGACCACTCTCACGCACCCTTTTCCTGATGGGACGACAGTTCGATCGCAATGCCTGGATCAAGCTCAAATACAAGGGCTACCGCGGTGTCTCCCCGGATGACCTGCATCACCTGCGCCGCTTGCCCATCGAGCGTGTATCGCACTGGATCAAACGGCGGCTGCGCCATCTGCGCCGGGCCGCCATGAAACACCGGGGATCTGATCAGCCATGAGCGTGCCACATCGCCTCCCGAACCCGATCCGCCGGATCGCCTGGCTCGCGTTCGCGGGATGGATCGTCACGGGCGCGCTGGCTCAAGCCGCCCAGAACCTGTTCGTCAGTGATCAATTGAGCGTCGAATTGCGGCAACAGCCCGGCGATGGCAAGCCGGTGACCGGCCAGATCGCTGCCGGCACACCGGTGGAAACGGTCACCACCGCCCCGGGTGGCTGGACTCAGGTCCGCACGCGCGCCGGCCAGATCGGGTGGCTGCGCGGCAGTCAACTCATGAATCTGCCGCCTGTTCGCCCGCGCATGGACCAGGCCAGCCGGGAATTCGCCGAACTGCGCGAACAGAACCAGCAACTGCGCAATCAAGCCGAAGCGCTGGAAGCCGCCTCGTTGCAGAACGCGCCCGAACTGGAACGACTGCGCGCGGAGACGCAGCATTTGCGCGACTCGCTCAAGCTCTCCCAGGACGGCTTGCACATGGCCGAAACCAACCAGAAGTTGCGCGAGGAGGTCGCCAGCCTGCGCCTGCAGATTCAGGCGCTGGAACAGCAAACCGAACGGCTGACGGACCGCAGCCGCCGCGACAGCTTCCTCGCCGGGGCGCTGGTGATGATCATGGGCACGCTCGCGGGCCTCGGCCTGCCCCGGCTGTTCGGCCTGAAACGGGCCAAGCGGTGGGACCGCTGGTAGTCAGCCCGGCCGGTAGAGTTCGCTTTTCCCTTCACGGAACTCCTGCGCCTTGTCCGTCAGCCCGCGCGACAAGGCATCCGTTTCCTGGACGCCGCGCCGGGCCGCATACTCCCGCACTTCCTGCGTGATCTGCATCGAACAGAACTTGGGGCCGCACATGGAGCAGAAATGCGCGGCCTTGTGGCCTTCCTTCGGCAGCGTTTCGTCGTGGAAGCTGCGCGCCGTTTCCGGGTCGAGCGACAGGTTGAACTGGTCCTCCCAGCGAAACTCGAAACGCGCCTTTGACAAGGCATCATCACGGTCCTGCGCTCCAGGGTGTCCTTTGGCAACGTCGGCGGCATGGGCAGCGATCTTGTACGCAATGAGACCCTGCTTC
>PKCW01000198.1 GCA_002862965.1 Pseudomonadota bacterium | reverse complement strand
CATGATCAACGTGACGCGCAAGATGGAGGAGCGTTACGGCATCCCGTTCTTCGAGGGCTCGTTCTACGGCATCGGCGACATGAGCGAGTCGCTGCGCGAGATCGCGCGCCTGCTGATCGAGCGCGGCGCGGACGCCGAGCTGATGGGCCGCACCGAGGCGCTGATCGCCCGCGAGGAGGCGCGCGCCTGGGCGGCGATCGCGCCCTACAAGGCGTCGCTCGCCGGCAAGCGGGTGCTGCTGGTCACCGGCGGCGTCAAGTCCTGGTCGGTGGTGGCGGCGCTGCAGGAGATCGGCATGGAGGTGGTCGGCACCTCGACCAAGAAATCCACCGCCGAGGACAAGCAGCGCATCAAGGAGATCATGGGCGAGGAAGCGCACATGTTCGACGAGCTCTCCCCGCGCGAGATGTTCAAGATCCTCAAAAATGCCCAGGCCGACATCATGCTTTCCGGCGGCCGCTCCCAGTTCGTGGCGCTCAAAGCCAAGATGCCCTGGATGGACGTGAATCAGGAGAAGCACCACGCCTACGCCGGCTACGTCGGCATGGTGGAGATGGTGCGGCAACTGCATCTGGCGCTGACCAATCCGATCTGGGGCCAGGTGCGTCAGCCGGCGCCCTGGGAAACCAGCACGCTCACCCTCGACTCGCCCGTCGCGGCCGATGAAGCATCCGCCGCGCAGGTGGAGGCGGCCTGATGGCCACGGTGCGCCACTCCAAGAAAGCCTGCGCGGTCAACCCGCTCAAGATGAGTCAGCCGGTCGGCGGGGCGCTGGCCTTCATGGGGCTCGCCGACACCATGCCGATCCTGCACGGCTCGCAGGGCTGCACGGCGTTCGGCATGGTGCTGTTCGTGCGCCACTTCAAGGAGTCGATCCCACTCCAGACCACCGCCATGAGCGAGGTCGCCACCGTGCTCGGCGGCTTCGAGAACGTCGAGCAGGCGGTGATGAACATCTACAGCAAGTCGCACCCCGCCATCATCGGCATGTGCTCGACCGGGCTCACCGAGACCAAGGGCGACGATGTCGAGGGCTACCTCAAGCTCACCCGCCAGCGCCACCCGGAGCTTGCGGACACCGCGCTGATCTACGTCTCCACGCCGGACTTCAAGGGCGCCTTCCAGGACGGCTGGGCGGCGACCGTGCTGCGCATCCTGCAGGTGCTGGTGGAAAAACCCGGCGCGCCGCGCGAGCCGGCCAAGGTCGCGGTGCTGCCGGGCTGTCATCTGACCGTGGCGGACATCGAGGAGCTGCGTGAAATCCTCGAAGCCTTCGGGCTGGACCCGGTGTTCGTGCCGGATCTGTCGGGTTCGCTCGACGGCCACGTGCCGGAGGATTTCAGCCCGACCACTCTCGGCGGCACCCGGCGCGAGGCAATCGCCGCGCTCGGCAGCGCGGGTCTGGTGCTCGCCGTCGGCGAGCAGATGCGCACCGCGGCGGAGTGGCTGGGCCAGCACATCGACGCGCCGGTGCAGCTCTTCGACCGGCTGCTGGGGCTCGGCGCGACCGATGCGCTGATGGCCTTTCTCGCCGACCACAGCGGCCGGCCGGTGCCGGCCAAGTACCGCCGCCAGCGCAGCCAGCTCGTGGACGCCATGCTCGACGGCCACTTCTACACCGGCGGCTGCAAGGTCGCGATCGGCGCCGAGCCCGACCTGCTGCACGGCGTCGGGCAGTTTCTCGCCGAGCTGGGCTGCGAGCTCGCCGCCGCCGTCACCACCACCGACTCGCCCGTGCTGGAGCACCTGCCGGTCGAGGAGGTGCTGATCGGCGATCTCGAAGACCTGGAAGCGCGCGCGGCGGGCTGCGATCTGCTGATCACCCACGCCCACGGCCGGCAGATGGCGGAGCGGCTCGACATTCCGTTCCTGCGCATGGGCCTGCCGATCTTCGATCGCCTGGGCGCCGCGCATCGCCTCGCGCTCGGCTACCGCGGCAGCCGCGATTTCATCTTCGAGGTGGCCAATGCGCTGATCGCGCACGGCCACGAACCGCATCCCGATGACTGGAGTATGAACGATGCGCCCGAAGCCGGTGCGGCGGCTGCGGTTGCCTAGAGACCCGAACCACCAGCGTGCCAGCGCCCAAGGAGGCGTCATGAAAATCGCGTTTTGCACCCAGGACCTGCAGCGGGTCGACGCCCACTTCGGCTGGGCCAAGAACATCGCCATCTACGAGGTCAGCCCCACCAGCCACCAGTTCGTCGAGGCGATCCAGTTCGACGGCGACCTGCAGGAGGACGGCAACGAGGACAAGCTGGCGCCCAAGATCGAGGCCATCAAGGACTGCGCCATTTTGTATGTGGCGGCAATCGGCGGCTCGGGCGCGGCGCGCGTGGTGGCCAACAACATCCACCCGATCAAGGTGAACCAGCCCGAGTCCATCGCCGAGATCCTGGACAAGCTGAAAGATGTGTTGAACGGCAACCCGCCGCCCTGGCTGCGCAAGGTGATGCGCAAGGGTCAGGAACAGAACTTCGATTTCGACGAGGAGGAAGTGGGACATGGCTGAAACTCAAATCGCGGCGGCAGTGACCGAATCTGCTGCCATCGACGCACCCTTTGCGGTGGAACTGATCAAGCAGTTGCGCGCTCACGATTCCTTTGGCACCTGGGACAACAAGAGCAACGAACAGCTGCTCGATCCCTACATCCTGACCAAGGAAAAGCGTGCCGCGATCCCCATCATCGGCGACCCCGATCCGGAAATCCTGTGGCGGCTCGAGCTGTTCTACAACGCCATCGGGCTCGCCATCGAGCGCGCCACCGGCGTGATGGTGGCGCCGATGATGAAGATGTCGCACGAGGGCTTCGGCCGCATGGTGCTCATCGCCGGGCGGTTGATCGCCGTGAACAAGCAATTGCGCGACGTGCACCGCTTTGGCTTTGCCAGCATCGAGAAGCTCGCCGAGGAGGGTCAGAAGCTGGTGGACGCCGGGGTGGGCATGATCGAACGCTTCCCGGAAGTCGCGAGGTACGGGTGATGGCACTGCACATCAAACGCGGCGCGCTGAGCGCCGAACAGGCTCGTTGGGTTTGGGCGGCGGCTGCCGGACAGCGCGCCCACGTCGAAGCAAAGAAACACCGGATGGAAGACAAGCATGGCGACACCAGACGAACTCAAGGCGGAAATCAAACGGCTGTCCTCTCAGGCCACGGCGCTGAAGATGGATCTGCATGACCTGGCGGAAGACCTGCCGATCGGCTGGGAGCGCATCCTGGAAGTGGCAGGGAAGACCTATGCCACCTATGAGCAGCTCGCCGCCGCCAAAACCCGCCTGACGCAGGCGGACTAGATCAGGAGAACGCATCATGAGCGGCGTGGTCACCATCACCCTGCCCGACGGACGCACTTGGACGCCCAAGTTCGTCGCCGAGATCAACGACGCAACCTGCATCGGCTGCGGGCGCTGCCACCGTGTCTGCGGCCGCGACGTGCTGCAGATGGTGGGCGTTACCGAAGACGGCGAACAGATCGCCGTGGGCGCAGCCGGCGACGAGGATGACGATGAGGAATACGAGCGCAAGATCATGACCATCGCCAACCAGATGAACTGCGTCGGCTGCGAGGCCTGCGCCAAGATCTGCCCCAAGAAGTGCTACACGCACACGCCGATGGAGGCGCCTTGATGGCCACCTTTGCACCGGCTGGCGCGAGTCTGCCACCCGGCGGGCTGAATTTCCTGCTGCTCGGCTGCGCGCGGGACCCCGATGCGCCGGAAACCCGCGCCCTGGCCCGGGCCATCGCGCTGACCTGGGGTTGGCCGCTGGGACCCGCCAGCGGTGTGCTGGGCCTGCCGGAGACGGACAGTCGCGCCCTGTTCGATCAGCACTTCCCGGGTGCGCTGGCCTTGTTGACCGGCGTACACGCCCTCGGGGCACGCGGTGAGCCAATTGGCAGCAGTCACCTCGGCCGCGAGCGCGCTGCGCGGTGTGGTGCTTCGCACGACGAGCGACGCCATGGGCTCATTTCAATTCTCTCGGAGTGGACGGCGCAGCTATTCACAGCCCTGGCGTGAGTTCTGGTGAATTAACCCCTTCACTACTCTGGTGACACCGGTGTCACCAG
>PKCW01000310.1 GCA_002862965.1 Pseudomonadota bacterium | reverse complement strand
ATCTCCCGGCCAAAAAGCCGGGAGCGGATTGAAACTTGCGCCGGGCGTGACCCTGGCGGGCCGGGCGGCGTATCTCCCGGCCAAAAAGCCGGGAGCGGATTGAAACAACGACGTGCATGTCGGCGACAAGGTGCGCTGGAAGGTATCTCCCGGCCAAAAAGCCGGGAGCGGATTGAAACAGATAGGGCGACAGGGCATAAAGCCGCTCACCCGCGTATCTCCCGGCCAAAAAGCCGGGAGCGGATTGAAACGCGCTGGCTGCCTTGCGGGCGTTGAATGCGTCCGTGTATCTCCCGGCCAAAAAGCCGGGAGCGGATTGAAACCTCACAGCGGACCTCGCCATTGGTGACCGCCTCGGTATCTCCCGGCCAAAAAGCCGGGAGCGGATTGAAACATCGCGGCGAGTGGTGCGGGGATCGATGTTGATCGGGTATCTCCCGGCCAAAAAGCCGGGAGCGGATTGAAACCAGCATCATCGACCTATCGGGCGACTTGGCAGCGGGTATCTCCCGGCCAAAAAGCCGGGAGCGGATTGAAACTGGTGGCTCCAGGTCGAGTGCTGCCTCACCAGCAGTATCTCCCGGCCAAAAAGCCGGGAGCGGATTGAAACGAATGGATGCCCTGATCCTCGACCGTACCGCCATCGAGGTATCTCCCGGCCAAAAAGCCGGGAGCGGATTGAAACTGGCTGGTTGCGTGGACCCGGCCTGCGGTAATGCCGGTATCTCCCGGCCAAAAAGCCGGGAGCGGATTGAAACGCGATGGGGTACACCGACGCCGTTTGCATCGGCGTGTAAGCAAAACCCGGAGGTTGAACATGTCTAGACCATACTCGAAGACTGACCGCACCATTGCACTTTGCTTCTTCGGAGGCGCCGCCATGCTCGGCGGCGTCTCCGGCATGGTCGACATACGGGATACCCCGATCAGCCCGATCATTGCATACCCTGTGCTTGCCCTCATCGCCGCGCTGGCGTGCGCATTCCTTGTGACCCTGTACAAGGTCGCTCGGGGGTCAGGGCTTTCCAGATTCGGCGCCGTGCTGGCGGTTGCGGCATTTATCGGAATCCACTACGCGGCGATTCTCTCGGGAAACGCCTGATAGGAGCATGCACCATGAAGAGCTTTGCCAAGGAAACTCTGGGGATCGTCGCAGCCTGCGCGATCCTCGTCTCGATCCTCGTCGCCTCTCGTCTGGCGGACGGCGCAGACCCGGGCACCATGTTGATCGATGGCTTGCGACTCATGATTGGCGCGTTCGCGTTCATCCTGATCGCCGCCGTGAAGGCCGTCTACAAGAGCATCCGGCCATGATCGCTACCCCCATCCGCCCTGGGCGTGCGTATCGCGTCCGATGGCACTTGGGCGAGATGACCATCCTCGTCCCGTATCTCCCGGCCCAAAAGCCGGGAGCGGATTGAAACATCACGTCGGTGGCCCCGGAAAAGCTAAGCGCAACGCTCAGAGCATGCCCGCGTAACGCCGTGCATCCTTGAGCAGCAAGATCAGTTGCCGATCATTTTCGGGCGTAGGCTCGAAGCCGAAGCGGCGATAGAACGCGTCGGCTTTGGCGTCGATGGGGTGCGTCAGCAGCGCTCGGATGCCCGCCTGTTCGGCAATCGCGAGGGTTCGACGGATGGCATCCTGGAGCAGACTGAAACCAAGACCCCGCCCTTGGTAATCGAGATCGACAGCAAGCCTCGCCAGGATGACCAGCGGAATCGGATACTGCCCCATGCCGCGACGAATCCGCTCGGGCGTCTCGAGCGTGTCGATCTGGCCAACGGTCAGGCTGAAGTAGCCAGCCACCCGCTCCCCGTCGCACAGGACAAAGGTTCTGGCCGAGCCACTGCCGTGGGCTTGGCGTGCGTGGCGAAGCAGCCAATCTGTGAGGGCCGGTTTTCCGCAGTCAAACTCTTCCAGCCGGTGATGCGCGCCAAGCGGTTGCGGAGCGGACAGGCTCATTTACTGGCCCAGACCGGACGACGGGAGAACAGATCGGCCAAGCCAGGGTTGTCAGATTCCGGACGGTCCAACATTTCGAGAATCGCTTGGTACTGGCTCCCGGAAACCATAAACAATCGCTGGTCGAGCAAGGTCTGTTCGGCGGCTTGGCAGGCCGCGTCGAGAATGAAATCCGTCAGCGACTTGTGCGCGACTTCGGCAGCCCGACGCAGCACGGTCTCCTGTTCAGGGGTCGCACGCAGCCCGAGTCGAGCGGTGCGCGCGGTGGAAGTAGCTGCGGTCATGATGAGCCTCCTTAGACATACAAGAGACTCAATGTTAGTACAAGAGACGCGGACGGTCCACGCAACGCCCCCTGTCGGGCGGCTGCCTGAATTTGCCGGAATGCCCGTTCCGCATAGGCGAGCACTCGCATGGGGCGCGCCAGTCCCTCCGTCTTGGAAGGCGGACGCGAGTTCAGTTCCCGCGTTGACCACCATTTACCCAACCGGGCTACTGGGGTGGCAGCGATACAAACGGTCCGCCTTCTCCCGGCCCAAAAGCCGGGAGCGCCTCGCTGGCGCAACGCACCCGCAGTTTTCATGGGCGCGCCGCGATAGCGTCCGGTTCTGCGTGTCGCAGTGGCGCCAGTGGCTTGATTCCCTTAAGATTTGAGCCTTGCGATTGTGCTGCTCCTGCGGTTTCGTCCATGCATTACCCCGAATCATTCGATGTCATCGTCGTCGGTGGCGGCCATGCCGGTACGGAGGCTGCGCTGGCGAGCGCGCGGCAGGGCTGCCGCACGCTGCTGCTCACCCACAATCTGGAAACGCTGGGGCAGATGAGCTGCAACCCGGCCATCGGTGGCATCGGCAAGGGCCATCTGGTGCGGGAGATCGATGCCCTCGGCGGCCTGATGGCGCAGGCCGCAGACCATGCGGGGATACAGTTCCGCACGCTCAACGCGCGCAAGGGTCCGGCGGTGCGGGCGACCCGTGCCCAGGCCGACCGGCCGCTGTATCGCACCTTCGTGCGCCGGGCGCTGGAGCGGCAATCCAACCTCACGCTGTTCCAGCAGGCGGTGGACGATCTCATCGTCGAGCAGGGGCGGATCTGCGGGGCCATCACCCAGATGGGGCTGCGTTTCCGGGCGCGAGCCGTGGTGCTGACCGCGGGAACCTTTCTGGCAGGGCGGATCCACATCGGCCTCGAGCAGCACGAGGGCGGGCGGGCCGGCGATCCGCCTGCCCGGACGCTGGCGGCCCGGCTGCGCGAGCTGCCGCTGCGTGTCGGTCGGCTCAAGACCGGCACGCCGCCGCGTCTGGACGGTCGCACCATCGACTATGCGCGCCTGCAGCCGCAGCCGGGGGATGACCCGCTGCCGGTGTTTTCCTTCCTGGGCCATGCGGAGCAGCATCCGCCGCAGGTGCTCTGCCATATCACGCACACCAACGAGCGCACGCACGACATCATCCGCGCGGGGCTGGATCGCTCGCCGATGTACACGGGCGTGATCGAGGGCATCGGGCCGCGCTATTGCCCGTCGGTCGAGGACAAGATCACCCGATTTGCCGACAAGAGCGCTCATCAGGTCTTCCTGGAGCCGGAGGGGCTGCATACCTCGGAGGTCTATCCCAACGGCATCTCGACCAGTCTGCCCTTCGACGTGCAGTACGCGCTGGTGCGCTCCATGGCCGGGCTCGAGCACGCGCACATCCTGCGGCCGGGCTATGCCATCGAATACGATTTCTTCGATCCGCGCGATCTGTGGCCGTCGCTGGAGTCGCGCCATCTGCCGGGGCTGTTCCTGGCCGGGCAGATCAACGGCACCACGGGTTACGAGGAGGCCGCTGCCCAGGGGCTGATCGCGGGGCTCAACGCCGCCCGGCAGGCGCGCGGCCTGGCGCCCTGGACGCCACGCCGGGACGAGGCCTATATCGGCGTGCTCATCGACGATCTCATCACCCGCGGCACGGCCGAGCCCTACCGCATGTTCACCAGCCGCGCGGAATACCGGCTGCTGCTGCGCGAGGACAACGCCGATCTGCGGCTCACGCCCAGCGGTCGGGAGCTGGGGCTGGTGGACGATACGCGCTGGGCGGCGTTCGCGCGCAAGCAAGCCGCGATCGCGGACGAACAGGAGCGGCTCCGGCGGACTTTCCTGCGC
>PKCW01000213.1 GCA_002862965.1 Pseudomonadota bacterium | reverse complement strand
CTGCAGCGCCTGGGACAGGCCACGGGCAACACCTTGCTGGTCAAGCTGGAAGGCAACAATCCGGCCGGCTCGGTGAAGGACCGTCCCGCCCTGTCGATGATCCGGCACGCCGAGGCGCGCCAGCAGATCCGGCCCGGCGACACCCTGATCGAGGCGACCAGCGGCAATACCGGCATCGCACTGGCCATGGCGGCGGCGATCCGCGGCTATCGCATGGTGCTGATCATGCCCGAGACCGCCAGCAGCGAACGGGTGGCCACCATGAAAGCCTTCGGCGCCGAAGTGATCCTGGTGTCCGCGGAGGCCGGCATGGAAGGGGCGCGCGATCTGGCCGACCGCATGGTGGCCGAGGGGCGCGGCAAGATCCTCGACCAGTTCGCCAACCCGGACAACCCGCAGGCGCACTATGAAACGACCGGCCCCGAGATCTGGCGCGACACGGGCGGCAAGGTCACCCACTTCATCAGTTCCATGGGCACGACCGGCACCATCATCGGCGTCTCCCGCTACCTCAAGGAACAGAATCCGCGCATCCGCGTGATCGGCGTGCAGCCGGCCGACGGCGCCCAGATCCCCGGCATCCGCCGCTGGCCGGCCGAATACCTGCCGCGCATCTACGATCCGGACGCGGTCGACCGCGTCCTCGACGTCGACCAGCGCAAGGCGGAGATCACCACCCGCGCGCTGGCGGCGCAGGAAGGCATCTTCGCGGGCATCTCCTCGGGAGGCTGCGTGGCCGCCATGCTCGCCTTGGCGCAGGAACTGAACGGGGCCACCCTCGTCGGCATCGTCTGCGACCGCGGCGACCGCTATCTCTCCACCGGCGTGTTTCCCGCCTGAACGCCACGCACAAGGACCGGCCTTGAACCTGCTCGTCTTCGACATCGAGACCGTGCCCGATACAGAAGGTGGACGCCGGCTCTACGACACCGACGGCCTCTCCGACGAGGACGTGGCGCGCATCATGTTCCACCAGCGCCGCCAGAAGACCGGCGGCGATGAGTTCCTCCCGCATCACCTGCACCGCATCGTCGCCATTTCGGTGTGCCTGCGCCGGGGCGATCAACTGAAACTGTGGTCGCTGGGCGATCCGGAGGCGTCCGAAGCCGAACTCATTCAGCGCTTCTTCGAGGGACTGGAGCGTTTCACGCCGACGCTGGTGAGCTGGAACGGCAGTGGCTTCGACCTGCCGGTGCTGCACTACCGCGCGCTCATCCACGGCATTGCCGCCCCGCGCTATTGGGACGTGGGCGAACAGGACGGCAATTTCCGCTGGAACAACTATCTTTCGCGCTTCCACTGGCGGCACATCGATCTCATGGACGTGCTGTCGGGCTACCAGGGCCGGGCCGTGGCACCGCTGCAGGATATCGCCCTGCTGCTCGGCCAGCCGGGCAAGATGGGCATGGCCGGCAGCCTGGTCTGGGACGCCTATCTCGCCGGCGAACTGGATCGCATCCGCGATTATTGCGAGACCGACGTGCTCAACACCTACCTCGTCTACCTGCGTTTCCAGCTCATGCGCGGCCAGCTCGATCGCGAGGGCTACGCCGCGGAGCGGGCGCGGGTGCGCGCGTTGCTGGACGAGGACGGCCGGGCGCATCTCCAGTCCTTCGCGGCCGCTTGGGCGGACTGACGTGGGCAGACGCCGGGCCGTGCAGCGGGTCGCGCCCGCGATCGGTGCGCCGGTCGAGGTGACGGCGATGACGCACGACGGCCGCGGCATCGCCAGCGTGGACGGCAAGCGGGTGTTCATCCAGGGCGCCCTGCCCGGCGAGACGGTGTGCTTCCAGGTCACGCGGCGCACGCGCGATTACGACGAAGCCGACGTGGCGCAAGTCCTGCTGGCAGCACCCGAGCGGGTCGTGCCGCGTTGCGCTGCCTATGCCCGCTGTGGCGGCTGCAACCTGCAGCACATGGACCCTGCGGCCCAGATCCTCGCCAAGCAGCAAATCCTCCTCGACACCCTGCGGCACATCGGGCGGGTGAGCCCGGCGCGGGTCCTGCCGCCGCTGACCGGACCGGTGTGGGCTTATCGCCGCAAGGCCCGGCTCGGCGTGCGTCGGGTGCGCGCCAGGAATCGTGTGCTCGTCGGCTTTCGCGAGCGGCACGCGGCCCTCATCGCCGAAGCCGCGCGCTGCGAGGTGCTGGACGAAACCGTCGGCGGGCGGCTGGCGCTTCTGGCCACGCTCATCGGCGAACTCGGCATTGCCGATCATGTGCCCCAGATCGAGGTGGCGGTCACCGACACGCTGACCGTGCTCGTCCTGCGTGTGATGGAGCGGCCCGGCGCGGCCGATCTCGAGGCCTTGCGGGCCTTCGGACTGGCGCACCAGATCCAGTTCTGGCTGCAGCCCAAGGGGCCCGACAGCGCGGCGCCCATTCCCGGCGCCTTCGCGCCGGACCAGCCGCTGGCCTATCGGCTGCCCGAGGACGGCCTCGCGATGCATTTTCGGCCGCATGATTTCACCCAGGTGAACGAGGTCATGAACCGCGCCATGGTCGCGCAGGCGATGGCGCTGCTCGATCCGGCGCCGGATGAGCGGCTGCTGGACCTGTTCTGCGGCCTCGGCAATTTCACGCTGCCCATGGCGCGCCGGGCGCGCGAGGTCGTGGGGGTCGAAGGCGCGGCCGACCTGGTGGCCCAGGCGCGCACCAACGCCGAGCATCATGGACTGACGCAGGCCCGCTTCGTGATGGCCGACCTGTACGGCGCGGCGTTCGATCCGCCGCCCTGGGGCGCCGGCGCCTTCGATGGTGTGCTGCTCGATCCGCCGCGCTCGGGCGCGCGCGCGGTGTTGCCGGCCGTGGCGGCGACCGGAGCGCGGCGCGTGGTCTATGTCTCCTGCCATCCGGCCACGCTGGCGCGCGATGCCGGCGATCTGGTCCGTCTGCACGGGTTCCGGCTCGAGGCGGTCGGGGTGATGGACATGTTCCCGCACACGGGCCATGTCGAGTCGGTGGCGCTGTTCGTGCGGGAAGATGGCCGTGGCGCTTGAGATCGAGCGCAAGTACCGGGTGAGCGGAGGCGCCTGGCGCGCGGCGGCCGAGCACAGCGAGGCGCTGATTCAGGGCTATCTGAACCTCGAGGGCGGCGCCATCACGCGCGTGCGCATTGCCGGCGAGCGCGCCTGGCTCAACCTCAAGGGCGCAACGCTGGATATCGTGCGCCATGAGTTCGAGTATCCCATCCCGCTGGCCGATGCCCGGGAGATGCTGGATAAGCTGTGCGTCGGGCCGCCGGTGGAAAAGCGCCGCCATCATGTGCGCCATGCCGGCCGGCTCTGGGAGGTGGATGAGTTCTCGGGCGCCAACGCCGGGCTGGTGGTGGCCGAGATCGAGCTGGAACATCCCGACGCGCCCATCGAGCTGCCGCCCTGGGTGGGGCGCGAAGTGAGCCGGGAGCCGCGCTTCTTGAACATCGCCCTGGTGCACCATCCCTATCGCGACTGGACGGCGGCGGAGCGGCAGTGAGCGAATCCGGCCCCGCCCTCTGGCTGCACATCGTGCTGGCAGACCAGACCCTGTCCCTCATGAACCACGACACCGCCCTGCGGCGCTGGCCGGTATCGACCGCCGCCCGTGGCGCCGGGGAACGGATGGGCAGCTACCAGACCCCGCGCGGCTGGCACCGGATTCGCGCGCTGATCGGACGGGAGGCACCCGAGGGCGCCGTGTTCGTCGGCCGGCGCTGGACCGGGGAAAGCCACACCCCTGCGCTGGGCCGGCTTCATCCGGAGCGGGACTGGATCCTGAGCCGCATCCTGTGGCTCTGCGGGAGCGAACGCGGCCGCAACCGTCTGGGCACCGTCGACACGCAGCGCCGCTACATCTACATCCACGGAACGCCCGACGAGGTGCCGCTCGGCATCCCCGGCTCGAAGGGTTGCGTGCGCATGCATAACGCGGATGTCATCGAACTGTTCGATCATTGCCATCCCGGCATGCCGGTGTGGATCACGGAGAACGCGGGATGAACACGCCTCCCGGCCCGCTGGTGGTGGGCCTGTCGGGACCTCGGCTCACCGCGCAGGAGCGGGAGGTTCTGACGCATCCCTTGATCGGCGGCGTGATCCTGTTCGAGCGCAACTACGAGACGCCGGAGCAACTGCGCGCGCTCACCGGC
>PKCW01000327.1 GCA_002862965.1 Pseudomonadota bacterium | reverse complement strand
CGGACGCGGGCGGCGACGGCTTGCGGGGCATGGATTTCGAGCCACAGCGCCCGCAGGTCGGCGAGCGTGTAGAGCGGACTGTCGAGGGTAACCTGTTGGCCCGCATGGGCCGCTTGCGCCAGGACCACGCCCGAGATCGGCGCGGTCACGGCCAGCGTGCCGGTCGAGCGGCGCGTGCGCTCCAGCTCCTGAACCTGCCGGTGATCGACGCCGGCCAGCCGCAGGCGGGTGCGACTGTGATCGAGCGCAACCTGCGCCTCACGCCACTGGGCCTCGGTGTCTTCGAAGCGCCGCCGGGCGATGATGCCCAGCTCGTGCAATTCACGATCCCGTTTCATGGCCGCGGCGGCGAGCGCGAACCGGCTCATGGCCGCCAGGTGCTCGCTCTCCATCGCCGCCAGCTCCGGGCTGTGCAACTGGGCCAGGGTCTGACCGGCGGTCACCGGCTCCCCCTCGCCCACCATCAGCGAGGCCACGATGCCCGGCACCCGCGCGCCCACCACGCGCAGACGGTCATTCGGCACCGCGACCCGCGCCGGCAGCCGGATGTCGAGCCGGTCCGTGACGACGGCCGGTACCCCGGTGCGGATCCCGGACGCGGTCTGCTGCGCGGCGCTCACCACCAGTTCCTCGCGCGCCGCCACCGGCGCGCCGAGCAGCGCACCGACCAGCATCATCCATCGCAACCAAGGCTTCACGGCACATCTCCCATGATCTGATTGAGCCGGGCGCGCTGCCATCCGATGCGGATGCGCTGGCGCTCGACTTCCTGAACGGCCAGGCGGGTCTGCTCGCGGATGCGCAGCAAATCCATCAGGTCGAGCTCGCCGGCCGCGAAGGCGGCCTGTGCCAGGTCCTGCTGGCGCTGGGCCAAGGCCCCGCGGCGCTGGATCAACGGCCAGGCCTCCTCGGCCGATTGCAGCGCGGCTTCGGCCTCCTGCCGGGCCACCGCCTGATCCCGGATGCCCTGACGCCAGCGCAGGCGGGCCTCCGCCAAGGCGCGCTCGGCGGCCGCCCGTTCATCGGCGCGCGTCGCCGCGGCAAAGGGAATGCTCACGCCGACGCCGAACGAATTGACCTCGTCTTCATTCCGACTGCCCCGTTCGCGCCGCGTGCCCACCTGCACGACCGGTGCCCCGGCGCCTTCGGCCAGCCGTTGCTGCCATTCGGCCTCGGCCCGGCTGGCCTCCTGGGCCCACACGGCCAGCCCCGGATGGACATCGACGGCCGTCTGCGCCGGCGCCTCGGCCGTCAGGCCGCGCACATCGGGTTCGAGTCCCACCAGAAACCGAAAGCCGGCACGCTGGGCATCGGATTCACGCGCCAAGGCAGCGCGTTCGGCCTCGCGCGCCAGACGTTCCTGTTCACTCATGAGCTGATCGGTCTGGGCGAGGTCTCCGGCCCGCACCCGCGCCAGCACCTGCTCATGCAACTGGGCCGCGCTGCGCTCGGCGGCCCGGGCTTGCGCCAGATCGGCGTCGGCCAGCGCCAGCGACCACAGGCGCTCGCGGATCACGCCCGCGGCTTGCCAGCGGTTGTACCGCGACCGCAAGGCGGCCTGTGCCGCACTGGCCCGCGCCAGCGACCGCGTCGCCTCGCGGACCGAAGGCCACCACAGGGGCCACTCCACCCCGGCTTCGGCTTCGCGCAGTCCGGCGTCGGTCCCTGCCGTATCGTCCTGCCAGTGCAGCGCCAGCGCGGGGGGGCCCGCAAACCAGCTCCGGCTGCGCTGCGCCAAGGCCTGGGATTCGCGGGTCAAGGCCGGCAACAGCTCCTGAGCCGGATCGCGTGCCAGCGCAGCATCCACCCACGCCGTGAGCGGGTGAGGCGGCGGGTCTGGCGGGCGGCCTGACGCCGCCGGCTCGGCACATGCGGCGGTCCAGGCCATGATCCCCGCCATCAGCACGATACCCCGCCGGCGCGTGCCCGTTCCCGACCACATGCTTCGTCCTCCCAAAAGTTCGGGATCAGCATCGCCGATCCGCCTTAATGGCCACTTAAAGATCCCGACGCCAGGCGGACGCCATCGCCTGCGCGCGGGCCGCGGCGGCGCCGGTCGGGTCAGGCGGCAGGCGCCGCCGCGCGAGCGCCGCCGCCCGGCAGGGTGCGCCAGGCCACGACCAGCGCCAGTGCGGCGGCGAACATGGCCATCAGGTACACCTCACCGCGCCAGCCGGCCGACCAGAGCAGGCCGGCGAGCAGGCTGCCGGCAAGGCCACCGGCGCCGAAGCCCAGCGCGCTGTAGAGCGCTTGTCCCCGCCCCTGCAACGGACCGGGGAACAGAGCGTACACATAACCCATGCCGACGACGTGACACAGCCCGAAGCTGGCCAGATGAAGGATTTGCGCGCCGATCAAAAAGACCGGCGAGCGCGCCAGGCCGGCGATCAGCGCCCAGCGCGCCACGGTCAGCAGCAACGCCGCCAGCAACAGACGACGACGGCCGTAGCGCCGGAACAGCGCCGGCGCCGCCCAGAACAGGCCGATCTCGGCGGCGACGCCCAGCGCCCACAGCAGGCCGATGTGCCGAGCGTCGTAGCCCAAGCCTTCGAGATACAGCGTGAGGTAGGCGTAATAGGGACCGTGGCTCAGATTGAGCAAAAACACCATCACCAGGAAACCGGTCGCGCCGGGACGGCGCAGCAATGCGCCCCCCGGAGCAGGGCCCAGCGAACGCACCGTGTTTCGCGCCGGTGCCTTCAAGCCGCCGCAGACGAGCATGCCCATCACCCCGATCAGCCCGGCCAGCGGGAGATACTGGATCATGGCCGGGGAGCGGACCAGCCCGACCGACCCCGCGCCGCTGGCCACGATGAAGCCGACCGAACCCCAGAGCCGGATGCGGCCGTAGCGACCGATCCCGGCGGGTCCGAGGCGATGCAGGGTCAAGGTCTCGAAGGGCGGCAGCGTCGCGTTCCAGGCCAGCGTGAACAGAGCGAAGCTCAGCGACAGCAGCGCTGCGCCCCGGGCCTGAACGAAGAGCAGCCAGGCCGCCAACACCGCGGCAAGGCTCCACCGCAGCGGGCCGACGAGATCCCCGCGGCGGTGGGTCCACCATCCCAGCAGCGGCGGGCCGAGCAGCTTGGTGCCCATGAAACAGCCCATGAGCAGGCCGATGAGGCCACCGGAAAGCCCCCGCGCCTGCAGGTACAGCGGCAGGTAGGGCATGAGCAGGCCCAGCAGGCCGAAATGAAAGAAATAAAATCCCGCCAGCGGCGCGGTACGGGGCGCCGCCATCACCGCTCGGGCGTGGCGGGGATCACCGGTGTCACACTGCGCACCTCGGCGTTCTGGGCCCGGTGGCGCAGGCAGTGATCCATCAGCACCAGCGCGACCATGGCCTCGGCGATGGGGGTGGCGCGGATGCCGACGCAGGGGTCGTGGCGGCCGGTGGTGCGCACGGTCACGGGCTCGCCGGCGCGGTTCACGCTGCGCCCGGGCAGGTGCAGGCTGCTGGTGGGTTTCAGCGCGATGCTGGCGACGAGGTCTTGACCCGAGGAGATGCCGCCCAGCACACCGCCCGCATGGTTGCTGAGAAAGCCCTCCGGGGTGATTTCATCGCGGAAGGCCGTGCCCTTGGCGGCCACGCAGCCGAAGCCGTCGCCGATCTCCACGCCCTTGACGGCATTGATGCCCATCAGCGCATGGGCGAGATCGGCGTCCAGCCGGTCGAACACCGGCTCGCCGAGCCCGGGCGGCACCCCGGTCGCCACCACGGTCACGCGCGCGCCAATCGAATCGCCGCTCTTGCGCAGGGCGTTCATGTAGTCCTCGAGCTCGCCCACCCGGGCGGGGTCGGGACAGAAAAACGGATTGTCGTCCACGCCGTCCGGATCGACCGGATCGAGCACGATCGGCCCGAGCTGGGCGAGATAGCCGCGGATCCGGATGCCCAGCCGGGTGGCCAGATAGTGCCGGGCGATGGCCCCGCCCGCGACCCGGATGGCCGTTTCCCGCGCCGAGGAACGCCCGCCGCCGCGATAGTCGCGCAGACCGTACTTCTGCTGGTAGGTGTAATCGGCATGGCCCGGCCGGAAAGTGTCGGCGATGTTGGCGTAGTCCTTGGACTTCTGGTCGACGTTCTCGATCAGAAGACCGATCGGCGTGCCCGTGGTGACGCCCTCGAACACCCCGGAGAGGATGCGCACCC
>PKCW01000203.1 GCA_002862965.1 Pseudomonadota bacterium | reverse complement strand
CGCCACCCATGCCGGCGCCACCCATGCCGGCGCCACCCATGCCGGCGCCACCCATGCCGGCGCCACCCATGCCGGCGCCACCCATGCCGGCGCCACCCATGCTGCCGCCGCCCATGCTGCCGCCGCCCATGCTGCCGCCGCCCATGCTGCCGCCGCCCATGCCGCCCGTGGTCCGGGGATCGCGCCCGCCGGCCGCGCCCGGCATGGAGGCGGCATCGGCAACGGGCGGCAGGATGGTGAGGGTGATGATCGCCAGGGTGACGGCGCGGAGTCGGTGGTGCTGGGGCATCTTGGTCGTCCTTGTTGGAGGCTGTGTATACGGAAGGCGTCATGCCATTCCGCTGCCGACCTGTGCATCATCCACCGGAACGGCCGGGAGGTCCAGATCGCGTCACCGCCCGGCCCCCCGACGCCTGGGCGACCGGGTTCGGTGGAATCAGCGGCGGGTCTGGCGCGCTGCCTTGAGCGCCTTGGGGAACAGGACGCAACTGCCGAAGACGCCCAGCGCGAGCAGGGTCGCCGGCAGACTGGCGTGGCGGCCCGCCGGATTGGCGATCAGGTCGGTCAGCGCGCCACCGAAATAGAACAGCGAGGCCAGGCTGAGCCAGGCGAAGGTGTAAGGTCGGCCGGCCAGAAGTCCGGGGACGGCCAGCAGCAGCGGCAATTCGACCCCGGCCAGCCAAAGCCACATTGTGTGGGGCGGCATGAGCCTGGCGAACACGAGCAGCCAATAGGCCATGGTTGCCATCAGGCCGCCGATGCAGATCAAGGCGATGCGTTGCAGCGTTTGCGGGTGGGTCATGGGGTCTCGTGGCCTCCGAGGCGGCAGGCGATGGCGGCGACGCGGCGACCGAGCGCGCGACACAAGGTTTTTTCCGCTTCGCTGATGGCCTGCTGGTTGTTGCTGCCGGCCCAGTGGCTGGGTCCATAGGGTGTGCCGCCGCCGTCGGTTTCGCTGAGCGCCGCTTCGGTGTAGGGCAGTCCCACGAGGACCATGCCGTGATGGAGCAAGGGCAGCATCATGGTCAGCAGGGTGCTTTCCTGCCCGCCGTGCAGACTGGCGGTGGAGGTGAAGGCGGCGGCCGGTTTGCCGGCCAGCGCGCCGCTGAGCCACAGGGATCCCGTCCCGTCGAGAAAATGCTTCAGCGGAGCGGCCATGTTGCCGAACCGGGTCGGGCTGCCGAGGATCAGGCCGTCGCACGCGACGAGGTCACGTTCCTCGGCGTAGGGCGCGCCGCTGTCGGGAACGGCGGGGGATACCGCCTCGCAGGTCGCGGACACCGGCGGGACCGTTCGCAGCCGTGCACCGGCGCCGGGCACCTCCGCGACACCGCGCGCGATGAACTGGGCCATCCGCGCGGTGGCGCCGGAGCGGCTGTAATAGAGCACCAGGATCTCAGGCATCGGCGAGCAGCTCCAGCACACGCTCCGGCGGTCGGCCGATGACGGCGCGACCGTCGTCGCGTACGGCAATCGGCCGTTCCAGCAGGCGCGGGTGCCGGTGGATGGCCTCGAGGATCATTGCGTCGGTGCTGTCGGGGTTGTCCAGCGCCAGTGCGCCGTATTCGGCCTCGCCTGTCCTGAGCAGGGCGCGCGGCGGGAGATCGAGGCATACGCCCAGTTGCGCCAGGGCCGGCACGCTTGGCGGATCACGCAGGTAGTCGATCAGCAGCGGTTCGATGCCGGCCGCGCGCAGCAGGGCCAGAGCGGCGCGGGACTTGCTGCAACGGGGATTGTGGTAAAGGGTGATCGACATGCTGCCCATCTGCATCGTTTCCAGCGAAGGGGCGGACATTGTAGCGATTTGAGGTCGCGCCGCGAGATGTACGCATCGGGCTCGCGGGGTCGGCTTGCGCCTGCAACCCGCGCATCGCGTGCTTCGTCCAGTCACGACTCGCGGAGTATGCTCTCGGTTCGGTCCGAGTCTGTGGTCGTGTTTGGAGCGGTGGGATGACGACGCGCAACCTCGAATTTTTCTTCAAGCCTCGCTCGGTCGCGCTGGTGGGCGCGAGCCGCGATGCCCATCGCGTCGGCGGCGCCGTCGCGCGCAACCTGCAGTCGGGCGGATTTTCAGGCCCCGTGATGCTGGTCAACCGGCGCAGCGAGCCGGACGCCGCGCACGGCATCTACACGCGCCTCGCCGATCTGCCCCAGGCCCCGGACCTCGCCGTGGTCGCGATCCCTGCCGCCCAGGTGCCCGAAACGCTCGCCGAACTGGGCGCCGCCGGTACGCGGGCGGCCGTGGTGCTCTCGGCGGGTTTCGAGGAGACCGATGCCGCCGCCGGCGTGGCCTTGCAGCAGGCGGCACTCGACGCCGCGCGGCCGCATCTGATGCGCATCATCGGGCCCAACTGCCTCGGCATCCTGATGCCCAAGGTCGGGCTCAACGCCAGTTTCGCGCACCTCAATGCGCGGCCCGGCAATCTGGCCTTCATCGCCCAGTCCGGCGCGATCCTGACCGCCGTGCTGGATTGGGCCGAGAGCCGCGGCATCGGGTTCTCGACACTGATCTCGCTGGGCGCATCGGCAGACATCGACTTCGGCGACCTGCTCGATTACCTGGCGAACGACTGGGACACCCGGGCCATCCTGCTCTACGTCGAATCGGTGCGCGACGCGCGCAAGTTCATGTCCGCGGCACGGCTCGCCGCGCGCCTCAAGCCGGTCATCGTGGTCAAGGGCGGCCGCTATGCCCAGTCGGCCCAGGCGGTGGCCTCGCACACCGGCGCGCTCGCCGGGGTCGATGCCGTCTATGCTGCGGCGTTCCGGCGCGCCGGCATGGTGCAGGTGGATTCCATGGCCGAGCTGTTCGATGCGGTGGAGACGCTGGGGCATTCCAGTCCCCGCTTCGGCGAGCGCCTCGCCATCGTGACCAACGGCGGCGGCATCGGGGTGCTGGCCACCGATGAGCTGACGCGGCTGGGCGGGCATCTGGCGAACCTCTCCGAAAACACGCGGCACCGGCTGCGCGATGCCTTGCCACCCTTGTGCAGTACGCACAATCCGGTGGACGTGCTGGGCGACGCCCACCCCGGACGTTATCGCGCAGCCCTGCGCGTCCTTTACGAGGCGCCTGAAGTCGATACCGTGGCGGTGTTCAATTGCCCGGTCGGCGTCGCCAGCAGTCAGGAGGCGGCCGAGGCGGTCATCGAGGTGCACCAGACCCCGCGCAAGGGCTTGCTGACGAACTGGCTGGGCGCGAAGACGGCCCTGTCGGTGCGCGAGACCTTCGCCGCCCATCGCATCCCCAGTTATGAGACGCCCGATCAGGTGATCCGGGCTTACATGCACCTCATCGGCTATCGGCGCAACCAGCGCCTGCTGCTGGAAACGCCGCCGTCCTTGCCGCAGACCTTCATTCCCGACCATGAGGCCGCGCGCGCCGTGATCGATCGGGCGCGTGCGCGCGGCGGCGGCTGGCTGTCGCTGGCCGAAGGCATGGAACTGCTGGCGGCCTATCGCATCCCGGTGGTGCAGACGGCGATGGTGAAAACGCCCGAGGAGGCCGCGGCACAGGCGGGGGCCTGGGATCTGCCGGTGGTGCTGAAGATTTCCTCGCCCGACATCCTGCACAAGCGCGCCATGGGCGGGGTCGCGCTCAACCTGCAGACACCCGAGGCGGTGGCCGATGCAGCGCAAGGCATCCTGGGGCACCTGCGCGAACATCTGCCGCAGGCGCGGATCGCGGGCTTCACGCTCCAGCCCATGGTGCCCAAGGGCGACAACCACGAACTGATCCTGGATATGACGACCGATGCCGTGTTCGGTCCCGTGCTGCTGTTCGGGCAGGGCGGCAACGCCGTCGAAGCCCTGAACGACACGGCTTTCGCCTTGCCGCCGCTCAACATGCATCTGGCGTGCGATCTCATCGAGCGCACGCGCATCCACCGCGTGCTGCAAGGCGTGGGCGGCATCGCCGCGACGCGCATCGACGATGTCGCCCTGAGCCTGGTGAAACTGGCGCAGTTGGCTGCCGATCTGCCCGAGGTGGCGGAAATCGAGGTGAATCCGCTGCTGGCGGGGGAGCAGGGCGTGCTCGCGCTCGATGCCCGAGTGCGCGTGGATCTGTCGGCGCCGGCGGGTCACGAGCATTTCGCGATCCGGCCTTACCCGAAGGAACTGGAACAGTCCTTCGATCTGCCCGATGGCCATGTGCTGTTGCTGCGTCCCATCCAGCCC
>PKCW01000172.1 GCA_002862965.1 Pseudomonadota bacterium | reverse complement strand
CCCCGCCATCGCCGCCGCGAAATACACTGACGAGATCAGTTCCGACACGGCCGAGAGCATGGGCGAGGACCTGAGCGCTGCCATGGGTTCAGCGGTCGAGGCCTATACAAGCCTGCCGCCGATCATCACGGTCGCCCCCGGAGCCGCGATCACGGTCATGGTCGATCGCGATCTGGAAATCTGGTGATGGATGATCGGCCGAGCTTCCTCGGGACGTATTTGACGCCGATCGCGCCATTGTTCCTACGTGACGATCTGGTCGAGGTGGCAATCAATCCCGACGGAAAGGTCTGGATCGAGCGGAAGGGCGCGACCCATATGGAGCGGATGCCGCACCTGTCGTTCGACCGAGTATTGGCGAATAACCTCGGCCAGGCCATTGCATCGGCCGTCGGCGTGCAGTTCTCGGAAAAGAAGCCCACCGTCTCGGGCAAGATCGTCTGGGGCGACATGGCGATCCGGGCGCAGGTCGTCGCACCGCCCATCGTGGAAGGCGGAATGGCCATCACCTTCCGGCCGTTCAAGGTCGCGACTGATCAGCTGATCGAACCACGGCTCTTGCATGGGGGTCTGGTCGATCTGGACGCCAAGCGCAGGGAAAGGGCAGGGGAGGCGATGAAGCTGGCCGAGGCCGGGCAGGTCGTCGAGGCCATGCGACTCTGTGTCGAGGAGCGCATGAACATTCTGGTCTCCGGCGGCACCTCGACCGGCAAGACAACATTCGCTCGTTCTTTGTTGTCGATGGTCGATCTGCGGGAGCGGATACTAACCATCGAGGATGCCTATGAGCTCTTCCCCCGCCAAGAGAACGCAGTAGCGCTCAAGGCGGATCGCAGTGGACAAGGCGAACGGACACCAGCGCGTCTCCTGGAAGCCTCGCTGCGGATGCGGCCGGATCGGATCATCCTCGGCGAGTTGCGGGGCGATGAAAGCCGGACCTTCCTCGAGGCGATCAACACCGGGCACGGCGGGTCGTTCACAACCATCCATGCGGATACTGCGCGTAAAGCCATCGACCGATTGGCGATCATGGTCATGGCTGCCGGGCTGGGCATGGGCTTCGAGGAGGTGAAGCGGTATTGCGAGGGGAGCGTGGACTTGGTGGTGCAGTTATCACGGCACGGTGGGGTGCGTGGGGTGGCGGAGCTTGTCTGCCTCTAGACGATCTCATCAAGCGGGGCGGCGCCTGCTTCAAGTCGAGCGCTAAAGCTAGCATGGGACTAAGATGCCATGAGACGGCTCTGGGATCTGGTACTTTAAGTTACTTAACTGAATAGAGAATTGGACCGCACCGCCGCGGCTGTTTGGATCGTTCGCTGACTCCGCTCAGATACCAAATCGATTAGTTTTGTGGCGAGTCTGCGCCTTCCGCCCCAATCTCGAAGACTGAGGAGGTGTAAATAGCGCTAACTTGGATCCACAATTTTTATCGGGTTCGCGTCTCAGCAGCAGCGTCATTTTTGCGCGATTATCGCGCAATTGCGCGATATATTGACTACTAAACGCATGCGTGCCATAGATTCGGCGCAAAGGCTGGCTGCCAAAGATTTGGCGGGCCTGACACCAGGGGGATAGAAATGGGTGAAGTTAGGCTGACGCTTGCGCAGGCCATTGTACGCTTCCTGATCGCGCAGAAGATTGAAGACGAAAGTAAAGTCCTGCCCCTCTTCACGGGGGTTCACGCGATCTTCGGGCACGGCAACGTGACCTGCCTCGGCTCGGCGCTTCAGGATGTACAGGACATCCTTGCAACGTACCGCGGGCAGAACGAGCAATCCATGGGCTTGGCGGCAGTGGCCTATGCGCGCGCCCGACGCCGCAAACAGATTCATGTCTGTTCAGCCTCGGTCGGCCCAGGGTCGTCGAACATGGTGACTGCCGCAGGTGTCGCCATGTCGGACCGGCTGCCGGTGCTTTTCCTCTGCGGCGACAACTTTGCGTCGCGCCTGCCGGACCCTGTGCTGCAGCAGGTCGAACATTTCCACGACATGTCGATGACAACGAACGATGCCTTCCGCGCGGTGTCGTCGTTCTTCGACCGGATCACACGCCCCGAACAGATCCTGACGTCCTTGCCGCAAGCGGTCGCGCTAATGTTGGACCCCGCCTATTGCGGCCCGGCGACCCTTTCCCTCGGGCAGGACATCCAGGGTGAGGCATTCGATTATCCTGAAGGCTTCTTTGTCGAACGGATACACCGCATCCCACGTTATCCTGCAGCGGACCATCAGATCGAGGAGGCACTTCGCCTGATCCGTGCGGCCAAGCGACCGCTGATCATCGCCGGTGGCGGGGTGCATTATTCGGAGGCGACGGCGGAACTGGCCGAGTTTTCCATGCGCTTCGGCATCCCAGTAGCCGAAACGATCATGGGGCGGTCGGCGCTCTTGCACGACCACCGGCTAAACCTTGCTTCCATCGGGGTTATGGGCGGCACGGCGGGCAACGAGATTGCCGAGAAGGCCGATCTAGTCATTTCCATCGGCACGCGGATGGCGGACATGATCACCGGTTCGTGGAGCGTGTTCCGCGATCCGGGGGTGAAATTCCTAGCCCTGAACACCAACCGGTTCGACGCCAACAAGCACATGGCCACGCCGGTGGTGGGCGATGCGAAACTGTCATTGGCAGCCCTCACCAAGGGCCTGGGGGAATGGCAGGCGCCTGCTGCATGGGGCGATGAGGCCGTGCGTGCCAAGGCCGTCTGGGACGCCGAGATCGATAAGCGTACCGCACCCACCAACCAGGAGTTGCCGAACTATCCGCAGGTCATTGGCGCCCTGCAGCGCAGCGCGAAACCGGACGATGTGGTCCTTTCTGCGGCGGGCGGCCTGCCAGGAGAGCTTTACTGCACTTGGAAATCGGTGGGCATCGGCACGTTTGAGTCCGAGTACGGCTTTTCCTGCATGGGCTACGAGATTGCCGGCGCCTATGGCCAGAAGATCGCCAACCCGTCGCGCGAAGTCTTCGCCATGCTTGGCGACGGGTCCTACATGATGCTGAATTCGGACATCTATTCCTCGGTCCTGACCGGCAACAAGATCATCTGCATCGTCTGCGACAACGGCGGGTTTGCCGTCATCAACCGGTTGCAGGTTGGCAAAGGCGGGGCCGAGTTCAACAACCTTCTCGCCTCATCAAAACACGTGGGCGAAGTGCCACGGATCGACTTTGCCATGCATGCGCGGTCGATGGGTGCGGACTCGGAATCCGTGACCTCGATTGCCGAGCTTGAAGCGGCGATTGCCCGGGCGCGGGCGTCGGACAAGACCTATGTCATTGCGCTGCGCACCCATCCCTATGAGTGGATGGACGGCGGCTCGTGGTGGGATGTCGGCATGCCGGAAGTCACCAGCCGGGCGCAGATTGCAGAGGCGCGCGACCGTCAGGAAGCGGCCCGCCCGCATCAGCGCAAGGGTGTCTGACCCATGCGTGTCCTTATTACCGGATCAACGGGAAACCTTGGCCAGAAGGCGACCGACGCCTTGGTCGGGGCTGGTGTCGATCTGGTGCGGATCGGGCGCAATGGTACGAATGACCCCGGCGTGATCACCGCCGATCTGGAGCAGTGGGGCGATTGGGCGCGTCATTTCGAGGGTGTCGATTGCGTTCTGCATCTGGCGGCGGACCCCCGGGCGGCTGGCGATTGGGACACGGTTGCGCCGCTGAACATCGATCTTGCGCTGAACGTGTTGCGGGCGGCGCGTTCGGCCCGTGTCCCCCGGTTCGTGTTCGCCAGTTCGAACTGGGTGCTTGGGGGCTACCGGTTCCGGGACGACCTCCTGACCTCTGACCTCGCGCCGCGACCCCTCAATCCCTATGGCGCCTCGAAGCTGTTCATCGAACGGCAGGGCTGGGCGCAGGCCGAAGAAACCGGCATCGGCTTTCTGTCCCTGCGCATCGGCTATTGCCAGCCGGGCGAAAACCGCCCGGGGCCGCATATGGCGTTCGGGCTGTGGGGGCAACAAATGTGGCTTGGCAACGACGACTGGGCGCAGGCCGTTACCCGCTCTTGCACCGCCCCCTTCCAGGGCTTCCACGCCGTCAACATCGTCTCGGACAACCGGAGCATGCGCTGGGACCTCTCCGAGGCCAAGGCCGCCATCGGTTATGTCCCTACCCAATCCCATTCCCCGAAACTCAGCCTCTCCGGCTGGCTGAAGGACCTCGGCGCGCGGGTTCGCGAGGCCACCTTCCCCTC
>PKCW01000309.1 GCA_002862965.1 Pseudomonadota bacterium | reverse complement strand
TGGCTGGTGGTGGCGCTGCTCGGGCTCGCCGCCTGGCACGCCGGGGCGCCCATCGCGGGCAGCGCGGCATTGCACGCCTTCACCATCGGCACGGTGGGCGGGTTGATCCTCGCCATGATGGCGCGGGTCAGTCTCGGCCACACCGGCCGGCCGCTGACGCCGCCGCGGCCGATGGCGATTGCATTCGCCGCTGTGGCCTTGGCGGCGCTGGCGCGGGTGGGACTGGCCAGCACCGCGCCGCGGCTCGGTGTGGCGCTCGCGGCCGCGGCGTGGTGCGTGGCCTTCGGCGTGTTCCTGGTCCGCTACGCGCCCATGCTGTGGCGGGCGCGGGTGGATGGCCGGCCGGGGTGAGCGTGCGGGGCATGTGCCCTGCAGGCCGGTCCGGCGCGGGTGGCCGGGGCTCAGACGATCGCTTCGTGCCGCGTCACCCGCTTGACGCCGTCCGGTAGCCCAAACGGCTTCAGTCGAGGCGCCGACAGATATACGACAGGCCGCCGGGCCGGGGAACGCCCCGGGCCCGGCAGCGACAGGATCAGAACGTGAACTGCAGACCGGCCGAGGCCAGATCGAAGTTGATTTCGAAGTTGTCCTTGTCGACGGGGATGCGCTCGTACTCGGCGCGAATGTACAGATGCGGCAACACCTTGAACTTCACACCCGCACCGTAGAAGACGTTTTCACCGTCCCGGTTGAGGTCCAGCGGTCCCGGACCATCCAGTTCGACATCCCACCAGGCCATGCCGCCCTTGGCGAAAATGGTGAAGAAGTCGCTGGCCAGCGGCAGGGAAAGCACCACCGCGGCGGTATAGATATCGCCCGAGAGCTCGAAGCCGGCTTCTTCGGTTTCGCCGAGATAGAGGTACTGGCCTTCGAGGCCCAGCCACGGCAGCAATTCGACGCCGACGAAGCCCTTGCCGGTGGAGACGTCGTCATCGAAATCGGTGACGTCTTCGGGCAGTTCGATATCGCGGTCGCCGATTTTCAGATCCTGCGCGGTGGCGTAGACGTAGCTGACCCCGAGGTAGGGTCGCAGATACATGTCGTCGGCCTGGGCGGCCAAGGGGAGCAGGCTACCGAGGCCCAAGAGGGCGAATAGGCTGAGTTTGCGC
Source organism: Pseudomonadota bacterium (assembly GCA_002862965.1). Taxonomy (GTDB): domain Bacteria; phylum Pseudomonadota; class Gammaproteobacteria; order UBA5335; family UBA5335; genus Macondimonas. Next base: position 3,093 of record PKCW01000309.1, on the reverse strand, counting down.
TTCATGGACACCTCAAATGGTTTGACGAATGAGAACCGTGCTGCAATATCAAGTGGTCGGGCAGACGGTGTAATTCGGAATCAGTTCGAGTTTGATTCCATGGATGAGCCAGAGGATGCCGCTGGGTCGATCGCCTTGCAATGCGGCGCGCAGGCATCCGCTACGGCCGGGAACCGTGCCCTAGAGAGGGCCGCTTTCCACGGTCCACCGGGATTGTTCCATGAAAACCCGCGCCTGACCATGCCGGCGGCATGGGCGATCCGCCCCATGGAGGAGCCATGCTATGGTCCGCCATGGGCCGACGATGGGGAGTGGAAGGATGAAACGATGGGTCGCCGTTGGGCTGTCGGCGCTGTTGCTGCTGGCCGGGATCGGCTTGGCCGGGCCTTACTGGACGCTGCACCAGTTGCGGGTCGCGATCGAGACACGCGATACCGCCCGGCTCGAACGCCAGGTGGATTTCCCGCGGCTGCGGGAAAACGTGAAGCTGCAGCTCAACGCCCGCGCGGCGCAGTCCGCGCCGCCGCGCTGGCGCGAGTCGCCTCTGGCGGGACTGGCGATGGGTCTTGCCACGCAGGTGGTCAACGGGGCCGTCGATGCGCTGGTCACCCCTGCGGGCCTGCTCAGCCTGCTCGAACAGCAGACGGTGCCGGACGCGCCAGATGCCACGGCGCGTCCCGATCCGGTCGACCCCCGCTCGCCTGACTGGCGCGAGGTACGGCTGCGGGAGGTCCACACCCACTTCGAGTCGCCCAGCCGTTTCAGGGTCGAGGCGACGACCCGGCGGGGGGACCGCTTGCGCATCATCCTGAGCCGCGAAGGGCTGAAATGGCGCGTGACCGATCTGATGGTGCCCGACTGGACGGGGTCGCTCGGCGAGGCCGGCAGGGAGCAAATCGGATGAGCCGGCCGGAATGGGACCACCTGCTGCCGCGGCTGCACGCGCTGGCCGACCGGCTCGAGGCCTGGCTGCCGCCGGCGCCCATGCCGGCCGACTTGTCCCGAGCGCCCGTCTGGCGCTGGCGCAGCATCGGCCAGGGCCGCGGCATGCTGGAACCGGTCGCGCATTATCGGGCGACCGCGCTGGCGGATCTGCTGGGCCTCGAGCGCCAGCGCGCGGCGCTGGAGCGCAACATCCGCCAGTTCATCGCCGGTCGGCCGGCCAACAACGTCCTGCTCTGGGGCGCGCGCGGCACGGGCAAGTCCTCGCTCATCAAGGCGCTGCCGGGCGCCTATGCCGATCGCGGTCTGCGGCTGATCGAGATCGGCAAGGCGCAGCTCGATGAACTGCCAGACCTGCTCGCGCTGCTGCACGGCCGGACCGAACGCTGCCTCCTGTATTGCGACGATCTGTCTTTCAGCCACGACGAGCCGGGCTATCAGCATCTGAAGGCCGTGCTGGAAGGATCCGTGAGCGCGCCGCCCGACAACGTTCTGATCGTCGCGACCTCCAACCGCCGCCATCTGATGCCCGAGTCGATGGCTGATAACCGCGACACGCGGGTCCTGGATGGCGAGATCCATCCCGGCGAGGCGGTGGAGGAAAAAATCTCCCTCTCCGAACGCTTCGGGCTCTGGCTGTCCTTTCATCCCTTCGACCAGACCCAGTACCTCGCCATCGTGCGCCATTGGCTGGCGCGCTTCGGGGTGCCCGACCCCGAGAGCGAGGCGGTGACGCGCGCCGCCTTGCAGTGGGCGCTGGAGCGCGGCTCGCGCAGCGGCCGGGTGGCCTGGCAATTCGCCAAGGACTGGCTGGGGCGTGAGGATGCAGGCTTTCGGGCCGACTGAACACCGGTGGCCGGTCGGATTGCCGGATCGGAAACCGGCGCTGCCTCGGATCAGACGGCTTCCAGCTTGGCAAAGCTGGTGATGAGCCATTTGGGGCCGGCGCTGCGGAAATTGACGTGGACACGCGCCGCCTCCCCTGCGCCTTCGAAGGCCAGCACGACACCCTCGCCGAAGCGCGCATGGCGCACGCTCTGGCCGAGGCGGAAACCGCCCGAGGCGACGCCCGGCAACGGCGCGCTGAAGCTGATGGGCCGGGACACTTCCACCCGCGGCCGGACGGCTTCGATGCACTCGGGCGGAATCTCGTCGAGAAAGCGCGAAGGGATGGTGTACTGCTCGCTCTGGTAGAGCCGGCGCTTTTCCGCATGGCTGAGATACAGGGTCTGCATCGCGCGCGTCATGCCCACGTAGCACAGCCGCCGCTCTTCGGCGAGGCCGGAGGCATCCTCCAGCGCCCGCTGGTGCGGGAACAGCCCCTCCTCCAGGCCCGTGATGAACACGACCTTGAACTCCAGCCCCTTGGCCGCGTGCAGGGTCATGAGCTGGATGCCGTCCTCGCCGCTGGCCGCCTGCATCTCGCCCGCCTCGAGCGCGGCATGGGTGAGAAATTCGGTCAAGGGCGAGAGCCCGGCGTCGGGATCGACGGTAAAGCCGCTCGCGGCGCGCACGAGTTCCTGCAGGTTTTCCTGCCGCCCCTGGCCCTGTTCGCCCTTTTCCGCGCCATGATGGGCCATCAGGCCGCTGCGCTGGATGACTTCGGCCACCTGATCGCCGAGCGGCAGACCGTCGATGGCCCGGGCCAGCGCGTCGATCTGCTGCAGAAAGCCGCCCAGGGCCGCCGCGGTCCGGCTGCCGCTGAAGCGGCTCGCCGCCTGCCACAGCGTGAGGCCGCCCGCCCGGGCTTCCTGACGCAGGCTTTCGAGGGTACGCACGCCGATGCCGCGCGGCGGCGTGTTGACCACCCGCTCGAAGGCGGCGTCATCGTCGCGGTTCTGGGTCAGGCGCAGATAGGCCAGCGCGTCCTTGATTTCGGCGCGCTCGAAAAACCGCAGGCCGCCATACACGCGGTAGGGCATGCGCGCCTGGATCAGCGCCTCTTCCAGCACGCGCGACTGGGCGTTGGACCGGTACAGGACGGCCATCTCCCGCCGCGGCGTGCCCGCGGCGGCCCGGGATTTGAGCGTTCCGACCACGAAGTCGGCCTCGTCGCGCTCGTTGAAGGCGCGATAGCAGCGGATCGGCTCGCCCCGCGCGCCTTCGGTCCAGAGCGTCTTGCCGAGCCGGTCGCTGTTGCGGGCGATGAGC